>JAYUYY010000484.1:0-2020 GCA_043752225.1 Sandaracinaceae bacterium
GTCGCCGAAGCGCTCGCAACTGCCGTGCTCGCGGCGTGCGGCAAGACCGAGCGCGCGCGCAGCATCGCGATCCCCGGCGCGCAGCTGGTCGGCGCCGAAGCGCGCCACCCGTTCGAGGACCGCGCGTCACCGATCTACACCGCCGACTACGTGACGCTCGACACGGGCACGGGCCTCGTGCACACCGCGCCGGGTCACGGCGCCGACGACTACAAGCTCGGCCAACAGCACGGCCTCGACACCTTTGCGCCGGTCGACGAAGAAGCGCGCTTCACGAACGAAGTGCGCGCCGAGTGGCGCGGCAAGCACGTGCTCGAAGCCAATCCGGAGATCGTCGCGTACCTCGACTCGATCGGCGCGCTCGCGAACAAGCTTGGTTCGAACAAAATTGGCGCCAGCCTCTCGCACAGCTATCCGTGCTGCTGGCGCTGCAAGACGCCGATCATCTTCCGCGCCACGACGCAGTGGTTCATCGCGCTCGATCGAGCGATGAAGGACCGCGCCGATCAGAAGACGCTGCGTGCGCTCGCGCTCGAGGAAGTCGACGCGATCGCAGACTGCCGTGAGCTCAACCCGCGCGAAGGCCTCGAGAGCGGCTGGATCCCGGCGTGGGGCCGCGACCGCATCCACGGCATGCTGCGCGACCGTCCGGACTGGTGCATCTCACGCCAGCGCGCTTGGGGCGTGCCGATCCCGGCGCTGCACTGCAAAGCCTGCCGCAACGTGCTGCTCGACGAAGCGCTCGTGCTGCACGTCGCGGGCATCGTCGGCGAAGAGGGCGCGGACGCTTGGTTCAAGCGCACGGCCGAAGAGCTCGCGCCGCCCGGCCTCCAATGCTCGTGCGGCGGGAATAGCTTCGAGAAGGACACGAGTATTCTCGACGTGTGGTTCGAATCCGGCGCTTCGTTCTGGGCCTGCATGCGGGATGAGTCCGCGGGCTTCGGCTTGCCCGTGGACCTCTACCTCGAAGGCAGCGATCAACACCGCGGCTGGTTCCACAGCTCGCTGCTCGTGGGCTGCGCTGTAATCGGCCGCGCGCCGTACAAGCGCGTGCTCACGCACGGCTTTGTGTGCGACGACCAAGGCCGGCCGTACTCGAAGAGCGAGCTGCAGCGGCGGCGCGATGCCGGCGAGAAGGTCGAGTACATCGAGCCCGAGCAGCTGATCAAACAGCAGGGCGCCGAGCTCTTTCGTCTGTGGGTCGCGTACGAAGACTTCCGCAGCGACATGAGATTTTCCGCCGAGCACATGAAGCAGGTCTCGGACGGCTACTTCAAGATCCGCAACACGCTGAGATTCCTGCTCGGCAACGTGCACGGCTTCGATCCCGCGGTCGTGATCGCTGCCGATGCGCTCGATCCGCTGGACGCGTGGGCGATGGCACGCTTGCGCCGCTACCTGACCGAGGTCGTGCAGGCGTACGAGCGCTACGACTTCCGCACGGTCTATCACCGCACGCTCGAGCTCTGCACCGGCGACTTGTCGTCGTTCTATCTCGACGTCGTGAAAGATCGCCTCTACTGCGACGCTCCCGATGACGCGCGCCGCCGCTCGTGCCAGCAGACGCTGCACGCGATCGCGCAGAGCATGATCGCCGCGCTCGCGCCGATCACCGCGTTCACGTCGGATGAAGCGTGGCGCCACTTGCCTGGCCAAGCCGACGGCTCGGTATTCCTCGCGGGCAAACTCGAGCTGCCCGCTGTAAACGGCCGCGACGCCGCGCTGCTCGACGCGGGTGAAGCGCTGTTCGCGGTCCGCGATGCCGTAAACCTCGCGCTCGAGCCGAAGATCAAAGACAAGTCGATCGGCCACCGGCGCGAGACCGCCGTGCGGATCGCGCTGCCCAAGGCGCAAGCCGCGAGCATCGCCGCGATCGCAGGTGATCTTGCGGACGCGCTGGCGGTTTCGTCGGTCGAGCTGAGCGAAGGCGCGACGATCAGCGCCCAGGTCGGCAAGACCGAGCACGCCGCCTGCGAGCGCTGCTGGCGCCATCGCGCCGATGTAGACGGTTCCACCCGCC
>JAYUYY010000485.1:0-13154 GCA_043752225.1 Sandaracinaceae bacterium
CTCTTGGGCGTCGTCTCAGCAGGTGCTCTCGCCGGCGCAACCCCGTCGCCGATCGCAGCGCAGGACTGGATCGGCGCGCTCGCCGAGCTGCGCTTTGCCCCGGCTGACCTGCGCGATGCCCGTTCGCCGATCGAGCAACGCATCGCCTTGGCTGAAGCGCTCGGCCGCTACGGACCCGCGGAGCCCGCGATGGCCGCGCTTTGGGCTGCGTTGCGCAGCGACCCCGAGCCGCCGGCTCGCTTGCGCGCCGCGATCCTGCGAGCGCTCGCGCTGCGCTCTCCCGCGCATGCTCCGGAGCCGCTTGCCTCGGTCCTGCGCAGCGCCGACGCGCGCACGCAGCGGATGCTCACCCTGCAGGCCCGAGCCTCGAGCAAGTCGCACCCAGCCTCGAGCGCGAGCCCGGATCCGCGCTCACCGGCGGGCGAGAGCGCTAGGCTCGCGCTTGCAATTCGATTGCGCAGCGCTGGCCCGGACCTCTCCGACGAGGACCGTGCAGCGCTCGGCCGGCTGCGCGCGCTGCCCAAGGGCCGAAGCCGCCTCTTGTTGCGCGCGCTGGCCCGCGACGCCGAGGTGCTGCCCGGGCTCGCCGAGCAGCTCAGCGCGAGCGATTCGCGCAGTCGCGCGTATGCCGCGCAGGGCGGGCAGTGGCTTGGCGATCCTAGGATCGCGTTGCCCTTGGCAACCGCGTTCGCCCGCGAGACCGATCCCGAGGCGTTGCGCGCGATGAGCGCTGCGTTGGCGAGTATGCGCGTGGTGGTCGCCGGACCGGCGCTGGCTGCGCTCGAGCGCGCGTTGTGCGAGCCGATCGCTGCGCCGGATGCGCTGGTCGCGCTCGTGCTCGCGTGGCAACGCGCGCCGCACCTGCAAGAGCGTTTGCAGCAACGCTTGCGCGCTGCGCTCGCGGGATCGGCCTGCAAAGACGCGCTGGAAGCGGTTCCCGATGACGACCCGCGCTCCGCCCGCTTGCGCGTGGCTGCCGCTCTTTTGCTGGGCCATGCGCGCGACCCCGACGGTTTGCCAGCGCTGCGCGCCGCGCTGCTTTCGCCGTTTGCGCGCGTGCGCTTGAGCGCCGCGATCGCGTTGCGATCGCTCGGCACGACGGCCGCGTGCCAGACGTTAGCGCTGCATGCGCGCCTAGAGCCGAGTCCGCTCGTGCGCGCTTGGCTGCCGAACTCGCCTAAGCAAGCGTTGCAGCCAGAAGCGCAGTGCCGCGAGCTCGATGCGAAGGTCGCGTCCGCCCATGCCGTCCTCCAGCTGCGCGTGGTCACGCCCGGTCGTCCCTATGACGTGCTCTTGGCCGACGGTCGCTGGCTACGCGTGTTGCCCTTACCAAGCGGCGACTTAATCGTGCCGGACCTTCCAAACGGCCGTGCCGAGGCGCGGCTCGCTCCATAGCCCTGCCTGCACGGCTCCCAGCGCAGCGGTTGACCACTGCGCGACCGCTCAGGCATCTTTGCCCGTCATGCCTTCGCGGCCTACACCGGCTCAAAGGAGCCAAGAGATGCTGAACGTGTCTGGAAGCGGATCTGCCGCGGCTTCCGCGGCATCGTCCGAGGCCGAGAACGCGCGTCTCGACCAGCTCTCGTTCGAGCAAATCCTCGAGCGCCTCGAGGGCGTGGTCGGCGAGCTCGAGCGCGGCGAGCTGCCGCTCGAGCAAGCGCTTTTGGCTTTCGAGCGCGGCGTCATGCTGTCGCGCAGAGGAGCGGCCCAGCTCGACGATGCCGAACGGCGCATCGAGGTGCTGCTCGGCGACGCCGATACGGTCGCGCTACGCCCATTCGATAAGGAGCTCGACAACGATGAGTGACGACATCCTCTCGGTTGCAACGCCGTTCCCGGACGTAGCCTCGCTCGCGCAGGGCTACATCAACCGCGTCGATGGCGAACGCCTGCTCGTGCCGCTTGAGGCCGAGTGCTCCGAAGGCTCGGGCATCCGCTTCGTGATCTATCTGGGCGATGGCACCGCGGCGTTTGCCGGCGCGGGTCGCTGCGCTCAGGTCAGCGATCAAGGCGGCAGCGTACCGCCGCAGCAGCGTTTCGAGACGTTGATCGACTCGCTCGACCTCGATGAGCGCTCGCGGCCCGTCTACGATTACATCGTTGCGGTCCGCAACGCGGCCTACGGCCAAGAGCCCGCAGCGGAGGCCTCCTCCGACGACGAAGTGTCGGCGGACATCGAAGAGCCGATCGTCGCCGCCACAGGTGAGGCCGGAGAGGCCCAGCTCGAGCCGCAAGCGGAGTCGATGGAAGAGGCGAGCTTCGAGTCTTCTCTCGAGGCCACGGTCGACATCGAGAGCCATGACGTCGAGAGCCATGACGTGAAGAGCGGTATCGCAAGCGCGCAAGAGCCAGCCGCCTTCGGCGAGCTGATCCCGTCGGACTCGGAGCCCGCTGCTTTCGCAGAGCTCGCGATGCACGGCGACCACGCCGACGAAGGCTCGCTCGAGGAGCTGCCCGAAGAGCTCTCCGAGGAAGCCGCCGCGGCGGTCACCGCCTACGCCAGCACTCGACCCGATGTCAGCGCAGCGATGTACTCGCCGGTGCCCGCCGCGCCGAGCTCGGTACCGCCCTTCTCGGTGCCGCCCTCCGCGATGCCTGGGATCCCGGGCTCGTTCCGGCCTGAGGCGACGAGCTTCATCCCGCCCGCGCTGCCGACCGGGATCCTGCAGCGTCCAGCTCGTGCGCTGCACTGGCAGCCTGCGCCTCCGCGGCGTCCGACTCCGCTGCCGCAGACCGGCTTGTTCCGATATTCAGGCCCGGGCTTGCCCGCGCCGACCGCAGCGCCGCGTCCGGATCTGGATCCGGTGCGGCTCGTGCGTCGAGCGCCACGGCCCTAGCACGCGATCGCGCGAGTCCGTGTTCGCGCGTGAGCTAGGCTCACCTCGTGAGTGGGTGGGCCTGCTCGCGGGTGGATTGGGCTTTGCCAGCGGGGCGAGGAGAACGGCGCACGTTCTCCCGACAATCAGGCCGGCGCTTGGCTGTTCGCGATCGAGCGGACGGGCGAGGCATGGGCTGCGAGCATCGGCTGCGTGTGGCTGCTCGCCGTCTGGCTGTTGTCCGCGGCGTGGCGGGCGCGCCAACGCTGCACGAACAAGAACGCCGGGCCTAGGATGAACCCGCCGGGCAAGAGCAGCAGCAACGCAAACAACAGCTTCGGAACCGATCCCATTTTACTCGCGCCTCGTGCCTGACCGTTTTTAGTCAGGCCTCGGCTCAAGCGTGAGCAAGAATGGTGCCGGAAGGCTTGACCCCGCTTTTAGGGGCCATGCAAAGGGACGGCACGACATCCGTGTCAGGCGTGCCACGGTTCCTGTGCGTCTGTCGCACAGGCTGCTTCTTTCGCCACGTTTTGGTGGCGCCCGGGGTCTGTTAGGCCAGTCGACCGGCGGCTCGGCTAATCGCGGATCGCGTCAAAACCTGGATCCTTATTAGCCAATCGCAAGGACACGTGAGCCAGGTGCGCAGGCTCCGAACACCAGAGTGGAGAGGTGTGGAAATGGTGCGTGTCCTGCTTTTTGCGGTCGCCTCGATGCTCGGGGCTGCGGGTTGCTCAAGCGCTCCTGACACCAGCCGAGGAGATAGACCTGCGGGCGGAGCAGCAGGATCGGTCGCCGCCTCGGGCGGAGGCGCTGTGAGCGGCGCGGGTCAGGCGGGAGTCGGCGACTTCGGCAACGGATCGCAAGCCGGTGTCGCGGGCGCCATGCAAACGGTGGTCGATCCGGGCCTCGGCGGAGCAGGCGGCATGGGCCCGGTCTCGAACATCGAGCCGATCTCGATCGACAACTGTGCTGCGGGCAATCCGGCCGGCCTCTCGGATACCGACGTGCAAGCGCTCCAAGCCGGTGGCCCAACAACCGGCGGCCGCATGCTCTATCCGTACGACCAGACGGTCTTCCCGCGCGGCATGCTCGCGCCGACCTTGATGTGGGAAGGCGGCATGGCCGACGCGGTCTACGTCCACATCCAAGCGTCGCTCTTCGAGTACAAGGGCTGCCTCACGCCAACCGGGCCGAACCAGCTCACGCTGCCGCAAGACGTCTGGGACATGGCGGGGCAGAAAACGCGCGGCCCGAGCGACCCGTTCGTGATCGAGGTGACGACGCGCGCCGCCGGTGCCATCGCCGGTCCCTTCACGCAGCACATGACGATCGCGCAAGCGACGATCAAGGGCTCGATCTTCTACAACAGCTACAGCTCGCTGTTGCCTTCGGCGGGCGGCCTCGGCGGTGCAGTCCTGCGTATCCCGCCGGGTGGCGTGGCCGAGAAGTACCTGTCGGTCCAGTGCAACGGCTGCCACACGCTCTCGGCCAACGGCTCGCGCATGGTGACGCAGACGCTCGATTTCCTGAACCCGGCGTTGACCATGGGCAAGACGTTTCCGCTCACGCCCACAACGCCCAAGGATCCTCCCGGCATGACCGTGAGCCCGCGCGGCGCGTGGAGCGCGCTTACGCCGGACGGCAGCGTGTACCTCACCAACTCCACGGCAACGAGCGTCGGTCGCTCCGTGATCGCTCAAGGCCCAGGCGCCTCGGTGGACGCGCAGATGTTCGAGACTGACACCGGAGTGCTCGTCGCGAACACCGGCATCCCGGTCGGCGCGATGATGCCGATGTTCTCGCCGGACGGCGGCTTTCTCGTGTTCAACGACTTCGCGATCGGCAGCGCGAAGGGCCTTGCGCTGATGCGCTACGACGGCGGCTCGCGCACCGCGGCCGACTACCGCGTGCTCTACACCGAGCCGGCTGCGAACATGCGGCCCGGCTGGCCGTTCTTCTTGCCCGACAACGGCGGCGTCGTGTTCACGCGCACCAATGCCTTGGACTTCTCCGGCGACGGCGCGGGCCTGCTCGGCATCACGTTCGGTCCGGCGAGCGACCTGCACATGGTCGACGTCGACACAGGCACGACGCTCCTGCTCGCGCGCGCGATGGGCTTCAACACGGTCGCGGATGCTGCGAGCGACTCGAACACGTACCTGCCGTTCGGCGCGGAAGACCTGCACAAGAACTACTTCCCGACGGTGTCGCCGGTCGCGGCGGGTGGTTACTTCTGGGTGCTCTTCGACTCGCTGCGCCACTACGGCAACCGCGGCATCACGCGGCAGCTGTGGGGCGCGGCGGTCGCGATCACGGCCGACGGCGACTACACGATCGATCGCAGCCACCCGCCGTTCTATCTCGAGGGCCAGGAGTTCGGCACCGGCAACCACCGCGCGTTCGCGGCGCTCGACCCGTGCAAGATGGATGGCAACGACTGCACCAGCGGCATCGACTGCTGCGGCGGCTTCTGCACGATCCCGGACACCGGCGACGACGAGTTCGGCATCGAGCCAGTCGGCAAGTGCACGGCCAACGTGCCGATGTGCGCGAAGACCAACGAGCGCTGCACCACCAACGCAGACTGCTGCCCGCCCGAAGACGTTCGCGAGACGCCGAACACCTGCATCGCGGGCTTTTGCGCGGTGATCCGCCGACCCGACTAAAAGTCGGGCCTGGTTTTTGATGAGGGAGGGCTCGAGCCCTCCCTCCCCAGCCGGCAAAGCCGTCTGGGCCCCCTCCCTCCTCGAGGCTCGCTTCGCTCACTCTTGGTGTGCGCGTTGGCTCTTTGCTTGGCGCCCGCGCGCTTGCGGTCGCGCGCGGAGCGCGGAACGTCGACAGGTTGGGTGGCTGGTGATATCTGCCGGCGCGTCATGAGCCGCATTTATCGATCGCTTCCGCCCAAAGGTTCCAAGCTCGGGATCGCGTTTTCAGGTGGGCTCGACACGCGCGCGGCTGTCGCGTGGATGTCGCGCAACGGGATGCAGGTCTACGCGTACACCGCGGACCTCGCGCAGCCCGACGAGAAGAACCCTGCTGACATCCCGCCCAGCGCGCTCACGCACGGCGCGGTCGCTGCGCGGCTGGTCGATTGCCGCGAAGCGCTCGCGCGCGAAGGCCTGATCGCTTTGCAGTGCGGCGCGTTCCACCTCGCGACCGCTGGGCGCAAGTACTTCAACACGACGCCGCTCGGCCGCGCAGTCACCGCGACCGCGATCGTGCGCGCGATGCGTGAGGACGACGTGCACGTCTTCGGCGACGGCAGCACGCACAAGGGCAACGACATCCAGCGCTTCTATCGCTACGGCATCCTCACCAATCCCGAGCTGCGCATCTACAAGCCGTGGCTCGACGCGCGCTTCGTGAGCGAGCTCGGCGGTCGCGCCGAGATGAGCGATTACCTGACGAGCGTGGGCCTGCCGTACCCGGTGGGCCGCGAAAAAGCGTACAGCACCGACGCCAACATGCTCGGCGCGACGCACGAGGCGAAAAACCTCGAGCACCTCGACTCGGGCATGCACATCGTCGAGCCGATCATGGGCGTCGCGCACTATCGCCGCGAGGTCGCGATCGAGCCCGAGCAGATCGTGATCGGCTTCGAGCGCGGCTTGCCGACCACGATCAACGGCATCCGCTTTGCGACGCTCAGCGAGCTCGTGCTCGAGGCCAACCGCGTCGGCGGTCGTCATGGCTTGGGCATGAGCGACCAGATCGAGAACCGCGTGATCGAAGCCAAGAGCCGCGGCATCTACGAAGCGCCCGGCCTCGCGCTCTTGCACATCGGCTATGAGCGCTTGATCTCCGCGATCCACAACGAGAACACGCTCGACCTCTACGCGACGCTCGGCCGGCGGCTCGGCCGGATCTTGTACGAGGGCAAGTGGTTCGACCCGGAAGCGATGATGCTCAAGGACGCGCTCACGCGTTGGGTTGCGCCGAGCGTCACCGGCGCGGTCACGCTCGAGCTGCGGCGCGGCGACGACTACTCGATCCTCAAGACCGAAGCCGACTACATGGCGTACGCGCCCGAGAAGCTCTCGATGGAGAAGGTCGACGCGGTGTTCAGCCCCGAGGATCGGATCGGCGCGCTCGAGCTGCAGAGCCTCTCAGTCACCGACAATCGCGCGTTGCTCTTGCACCACCTGTCTACGTTGGATCGACTGCCCACCTCGGAAGGTGCGCGAGCGCTCACCGACGGCGAGCACGGCCGAGTCAAAGAGCTGTTGCTCGGCGAGCCAGCGCTCGGCAAGACGCCAAAAGGCTGAGCCGAGCGAGTCGACCAGCTTACAAGTGGCCTACAAGCCGCACGCGATAAAGTGCGGACGCGGCGTTACGCCGCACGTTTCCACCCGACAGAGCCACGTCGCGCTGGAATATTTCGCGGCGCTCGTGAGCTTTCAGCCTCACGCGGATCCATTTCACAGCGCGTACGCGCGTCGTCTGCTTACTGGAGTCCCATCATGAACCTGACTGTTCGCAATGCTCTCGTCCTGCTCTCGATCGCCATCGCGCTGACAGCGTGCGGTGACGACACCTCCGCGGTCGCTGACGCAAGCGATGCTCCCAACGCTGGCTCGGGCGGCGATGGTGACGGTGACGGTGACGGTGACGGTGACGGTGACGGTGATGCCGGCTACGCCGACCCGGATGCCGAGGTCACGGTCCCGCGCGAGTTCCTCGCCGATGCAGGTGACGGTTGGCTGACGCTCATCACGGGTGAGTGGAGCTTGCCCGCCGGCGAAGAGGGCTACATCTGCGCGCGCTTTACGCTGCCTGAAGACACGTATGTCAGCGCGATGAAGCCACTCATTCCGCTCGGCACGCACCACACTGTGCTCACGATCGGTGAGCCCAGCGGCCCCGACGGAATCACGGAGTGCGATGCGTTTCAGAATCACTCGCAGCAGGTCGGCGGCTCGGGCGTCGGAACCGATCCGCAGATCATGCCGGACGGCGTCGCGGTACGGCTTCGCGCGGGCCAGCAGCTGCTGCTCAACTTGCACCTCTTCAACTCGGGTGAGGACGAGATCTCGGGCCAGAGCGGCACGCTGATTCAGACCGTCGATGAGGCTGAGGTCGACAACGCTGCCGAAATCATCCTCGCGGGCACGATCGACCTTACGATCCCGCCGGGCGAAACGACCGTGCAAACCGGCCGTTGCACGTTCACGCAGCCCGGCACGGTGTTCGCGGTGCTCCCGCACATGCACATGCTCGGCGTGCACATGAAGGTCACCGCGGAGACCGCAGCCGACGGCGACATCGTGTTGGTCGATGAGGACTACTCGTTCGAGCAGCAGGACTCGTACGACGTCGACTTCGTTGAGCTCGAAGTGGGCGACACGCTGAAGGTCGAGTGCACGTATACGAACGACCGCGAAGAGAGGGTCGAGTTCGGCGATAGCTCGCGAGCCGAGATGTGCTTTGCAGGCGTGATGCGGTACCCGGCGGCCAACGGCGCAAACTTCACCTGCGTAAACTAGTGACAGCGCTGTCGCGCCGGAGCTCCCCTCCGGGTCGCCGGTCGCAGCGAGCACACCGCTAGACCGGCGCGCGATTTGTGGAATGGCCTCGCTGCTCGAGAGAGCGCGAGGCCGTTGCTTTTTA
This sequence comes from Sandaracinaceae bacterium, assembly GCA_043752225.1. Lineage (GTDB taxonomy): Bacteria > Myxococcota_A > Polyangia > Polyangiales > JAFGIB01 > JAYUYY01. Next base: position 8,427 of record JAYUYY010000485.1, read on the forward strand.
AGGTGCTCGCTCACTACGCGTGCGCGCGCGAAGCGACGTGATGTTGGTAGCCGCGCAGCAGCAAGAGGTCGTAGAGGATCTTCAGGCTGCCTGCGATCACCAGCGGCCAGCCGAAGTCGCTGGCCGCGAGCAAGTAGCCGGAGAGCAGCGGCGCAAGGCCAGTCCCGAGGCTGCGCGGGACGTTCGTGACGGACGCGGCGGCGGCGCGCTCTTCGCGCGGCACGACCGACATCACGAACGCTTGACGCGCAGGCACATCCATCGACGCGAGCGAGGTTCGCAGCAAGAGGCACGTCACCGCGAGCGGTGCGGTGGGCATGAATGCGCCGAGGATCAGGAACGCGTTCGCGGGCAAGTGCGTGAAGACCATCGTCTGAATCAGACCGAAGCGCTTCGCCAGCACGGGCGATAGAAGCTGAGAGCTCCCGGAGAGCAGCGCGGCGGCGGAGAAGAAGCCCGCGGCGTCGGCGAGCGAGAACGAGAAGCGCTGAAAGAACCACAGCGCGAGCAACGACTGGACGACGAAGCCCCCGCCGAACGAGTCGAGCGTGAACAGCGCCGAGAGCTCCAGCACGATCTTGCGCGAGCGCACGAGCGGCGCGCGTGACGGGCGCACGCTGGCTGCGCCCGCGCCCGTGATCGCGGACTCGACCGCCGGCTCGTGCAGACCGAGGTACAGCAGGGCGGCGATCAGCGCGGCCACCGAGTAGAGCAAGAACGCGCTGCGCATCGCGTCGAGCAGATCGATCCCGAGCGCGTGCGCGAGCAGCGGAGGAAACGCGCTGCTCAGCGCGCCGAGCGAGCCCATCGTCGCGGCGGCCACGTTGGAGCGCGCATACAGGGTCGGGAGATCGCGCGGCTCCACCTCCGAAGCCATCAGCGATTGCTCGAGCGGCAAGAACACGCTGACGTCGCCTGCGCTCGGGTTGAGCGTGCCGATGATCGCGATCACGAGCAGCGGCACGAAGGCGTGGGTGAGCGCGAAGCCGAGCCCGGTCGCGAGCATCAGCGCGCACGCCGCGAGCAGCATTGCGCGCGCGCGAAAGCGATGCGCGTAAAGCCCGACGGCGAGCGTGAAGCCAGCGGAGCCGAGCAGCGTGCCCGTAACCAGCCCGCCGACTTGCAGCGCGCTGTAGCCGAGCATCGTGAGGTACGCCGGCAAGAGCACGCTCACCAGGCCATCGGCGTACGCGCGCACCATGCGCGCCGCGATCAAGCGACCGGCGTCTGGCGACGCGCTGGCTGGCAGGAGCCGCACGCCCTGTTACTTCGCGTCAGCCTTCGGCTTCGCCTCGGCCTTGGGTCGCGAGGTGCCGACGTAGCCGAGCGCGCGCAGCTGGGCCTCCGTCTCGGGATCGATCTCCGTCTTCTCTGGCTTGTGCTCGCGCGCCTTCTGCACCGCGACGTTCGGCGCCTTGGCGCTTGAGCTGCTGCTCGAGCCGTGCGTCACACCCGCGGCGCTCTGCGCGATCATCACGCCTAAGAGCCCGCGCGCGTAGCGCAGCGCGAGCGGACGTTGCGCGGCGATGTCAGTCGCTTCGTGCGGGTCTTGCTTCACATCGTAGAGCCGCATGTTCTCGGGGCCGCGCTGCGTGAGCTTGAGCGAGCCGACGCCGATCGTGCGCCAGCTCTGCATGAAGCCGCTGAGCGCGGCGCGCGGCGCGCTGCTGCCTTTGCCCTGGAGCTCGCTCACGAAGGATTGCCCGACCAAGTAATCGGGGCGCTCTTGGCCCATCGCCTCGAGCACGGTCGGCATCACGTCGATCAGGCCCACCGCGTCCGGCAGCGCTTGCTTGCCTTCGGTGAGGCCTGGGATGCGCACGATCATCGGCACGTGCAACAGCTCGTCGTAGACGCTGTGCCCGTGGCCCACCGAGCCGTGATCCCAGAACTCTTCGCCGTGATCGGAGGTGACCACGATCGCGGTTTCCTTTTCGAGCCCGCGCTCCTCCAGCGCGCGCAGCGTCGCGGCGAAGTGCACGTCGTGGTAGCTGATCTCGCCGTCGTAGAGCGCTTCGAGCCGCACCTTGTCGCGCTCGTTGAGCTTGAGCGATCCGATCTTGATCTTCTCGAGCAGCTCGTTGGTCTTGCTGAAGTCGACCGGACCCGCGTACGGATTCGGATCATAGAGATCGAGGAAGCTCTTGGGCGGCTTGTACGGCACATGCGGATCGATCGTGTGCATGTACATGAAGAACGGCTTGTCCTTGGGCCGGCTGTCGAGCCACTCGACCACGTCCTTCGCGACTTCTTGCGCGATCGTGCGGCGGCCTTCGCGGATGTAGTTGCGATACGTGTTCCAGCCCTGCTTGAAGCCGAACTTGTCGGACACGTAACCATTCGCGATGAACGCGCCGGTGTAGTAGCCGCGCTCGCGCAGCAGCTCGGGCAAGAGCTCGACCGAGTCGGGCACGCGCGCATCGTCGGTGAACGCGTTGTGCTGCCAGGGCAAGAGCGAAGACAGCAGCGTAGCGACCGAAGGCTTGGTCCAGTTCTCTTGCGTGCGCGCGTTCAGCATCACCGCGGCGCTCTGCAAGAAGGTCGAGAGCCCAGGCGTCTTGACCCGCGTGTCTTTCTTGTACGGGCTCAGCTTGTCGGCGCGCAGCGTGTCGACGAGCACGATGATCAGGTTGCGTACCGCAGGTTGGGGAGCCGCGAGCACGTTCGCGCTGGTGGCATCGACCACCACGATCTCCGGCGCGCTCAGCTCGACGCTGCTTTCGGCGGTGATCGAAAGCCGCACCAGCTCGCCGGCGAAGCGGCTCAGCTCGATGCGCAGCGGTGGATTGGCGGTCGCGCTCGAGAGCAGCGTCTCGGCGGGTTTGCCGTCGCGCTCGAGCGTGATCGCGGCCTTGCCGGAGGCGAGCGTCCCGCGCAGCTCTGCGCCGGCGGGCACCTCGAAGCTGTACGCGAGCCGGTGCCCGCTCGGGATGTGCAGCGCGGGCTTTTCACCTTCGCGATCAGAGGCCGCACCCAAGCTGGCGAGCGTCGGCGGCGCGCTTTGCGCGTGCGCGGCTTGCGCCGGACCGACGCGGATCCAGTCGATCGCGACGCTCGCTTCGCCGCCGCGCGGAGACGCACCGCTGCGGTTGACGCGCAGCTGCAGCATGTTCTCGCCGCGCTTGAGCCGGCCTTCCGGCACCACGCGCTCGATCACCTGAAAGGTCTTGCCGTCGAGCGGCACATCGACAAGCCGCTCGCCGTTGACGTGCACGCTGAGCGTCGCGCTGGCGAAGCTGCGCACGCGCAGCGAGAGCTGCGAGGCGCCGTCGTGCTCGATCGGCAACGCGAGCTTCAGCACTTTGCTCAAGCCGATCAGCGCCCGGTCGTCGCCGAATTTGTGATCGGAGCCGGTGCCGGTGAGCCAGCCTCCGAGCGTGTACTGGGCGCCGCTCAGCTCGCCGAAATCGAGCACGCGCACCGCGCTGCCGCCTTGACCGACCTCGGAGAGCTCTGCGCGCTCGACGTGCTCGGCCAACGCATAAAAGGAACGACCCTTGGGCGCGGGCGGCGTGGACGAAGCCCCGGTCGGAGCCGGCGTGCCGGTCGGGCTCGCGGCAGCGCGCGCTTCTCGACCGCGATCGCCCGGCGTCTCGGGTGCTACCGCCGGTGCGGCCGATGCCGCGGTCGAAGGCTGCGGCTCAGGCCCGGTGTGACCGCACCCTATGCCACCCAATAGACCGACTACAGCCAGCCAACTCTTGGCAAAACCGAAGCGTCGCGCACAGCCCGAAGGCCGCGCGGCACCCATTCCCGAAGCGCGCATCGCGCGACCCTAACAGAGCGCCTGCTCTGTGCATAAAAGACATTGGGCGCACCATCGGGCACGCCATCAGACACACAACACTGCATAAACGGCACCCGATCCTCTATAACCGGCGGATGCTTCTCCCTTCGAGCACGCGCTTGCCGGTGTTTCTGAGGTTGTTGTGGCTCGGCCTGCCGGCATACGTCGCGTGCTTTGCCGGAACGGCGTCTGCACAAGCGACGGTCGCCGTGGAGCTGAAGGACGCAGCGGGCGCGACCGCCGACGGCGAGGTGACGCTGCACAAGAAGAGCGGCGAGCGCATCGCGGGCTGCAAGACGAGCGCGGGTCACTGCGAGATGAGCGGCGTTGCCGGCGGCATGTACGAAGTGCACGTCGCTCCGCTCAAAGGCGAAGCGCCCAAGCCGCGCTCGGTGATGATCCCGCCCGAGGGAACCGCCAAGCTGATCGTGAGCACGGGGAGTTGATCGCGAGTGTTTAGGGGGCGGCTCGCGATGAAACACGGCTTAGCCGAAGCGCTTGCGCTCGGTTGCTTGCTGTCTTGCGCTTTGCTGAGCGCAACGGCGCGCGCGCAGACTCCTGCTCCGCTGCCTCCACCCGCTGCGCTCGATTCAGAGCAATCGTCGAGACGCGCGCGGGTGTCGAACACGTGGACTGGCGCGGCCGGTGGCCTGCACATCGTCGACGCCAGCTCGGGTAGTCCTGGCAGCGTTCGGCTGCAGCTCGCGGCCGACATGTTTTCGACCAGCGACTTCATGATCGCGGGCGACGTGAACGATTACTTCGGCGCCACGCTGTCGGCGGGCGTGACCGCGATCGAGCACCTCGAGCTCTACGGCTCGCTGCACAACCACGCCAACGGCAACACGATGGAGCGCCCGCAGCTCTTGCAGGTGATTGGCGATGCGATGCTCGGCGGCAAGGGCTACGCGTCGCCCGAGCCGTGGCTCTCGGTCGGCGGC
>JAYUYY010000486.1:0-2018 GCA_043752225.1 Sandaracinaceae bacterium
CAAACATGGGAGTCTTGCATGGTGCGCGAGTTGGTTACGCGCGCGAGAACCGGCGTGAAGGGCGGGCAAGTAGCACGCGCCTCCCGGTAGTCGCAAGCAGGCCTTGACCCATCGGGACCGGCGTAGAACCGTCGCGCTCGCATGAACGCCGCTGACTACACGCGCCTGCCGCCTGCTGGCGATCCCGACACGCTCTACATCGTCGACGTCAGTGGCTACGTGTTCCGCGCGTATCACGCGCTGCCGCCGCTCAACAGCCCGACCGGTGAGCCGACGCACGCGGTGCTCGGCGTCACGACCATGCTTCAGAAGCTCATCAACGAGCAGAAGCCGGCGCTGTTCGCGGTCGCGATGGACTCGCGCACGCCGTCGTTTCGACGCGAGATGTACGCCGAGTACAAAGCCAACCGCCCGCCTGCGCCGCAGGACTTGCGCCAGCAGATGGTGCGCGTCGAAGAGGTCGTGAACGCGCACAAGTTTGCGGTGCTGCAACGCGATGGCGTCGAAGCCGATGACGTGATCGCCACAGCCGTGCGCTGGGCGCTCGAGCAAAAGCTACGCGTCGTGATTGTGAGCAGCGACAAAGATCTGATGCAGCTCGTGGGCGATTCGGTGTGGATGCTCGACGGCGTGCGCAACGCGGTGTTCGGGCCGACCGAGGTCCAAGCAAAGTTGATGGTGCCGACCCATTTGGTGCGCGACTACCTCGCCCTGGTCGGCGACAGCTCCGACAACGTGCCCGGCGTTCCATCGGTCGGTCCGAAGACCGCTGCCGCGCTGCTGCTCGAGCACGGCAGCCTCGAGCAGCTCTACGCAGGTCTCGATCGCGTAGCCCGACCTGCGCTACGCGAGAAGCTCGCGGCGCACAAAGAACAAGCCTTCTTGAGCCAGCGCCTCGTGACGCTCCGCCACGATGTGGACGTCGTGCTCGATCGCGCGACGTTGCAGCGCAACCCGCCGGACAGCGCGAAGGTGAGGGCGCTCTTCACGGAGCTCGGGTTCGTGCGCTTGCTCGGCGCGGTGCCGGCAGCGGCGCCCGAAGCTGCCAGCGTGCTCGTCGAAGCGAGCGCGGTGGTCGCGCTGCAAGCGGTGGTGCCCGAGCCGGCGCGCACGCAGCTCGTGCTGGATGCTGCAGCGCTCGAACAGCTCGCGGTCGCGCTGCGCAAGGCCGAGCGAGTCGCGTTTACGGTGCTAGTCGAGGGCGAGCACGTGATGTCCAGCCATCCGGTGAGCTTGGCGTTCGCGTGGAGCGATGGCGCTGCGTACGTGCCGGTCGGTCACGCAGGGCTCGGACGCCCCGATCAGCTCGAGGTCGCAAGCGTGCTCGCAGCGCTCAAGCCTTGGCTCGAGGATCCGCGGCCGACCAAGGTCTCCGCCGATACCAAGCGCGAGGCGACAGCGCTTGCGGGTCTCGGCATCAAGCTCACCGGAGTCGCGTTCGACTGCATGCTCGCGAGCTACTTGATCGATCCCGAGCGGCATAGCCACAGCCTCGCCGACATCGCCCGTATCGAGCTCAACGCAGCGCTGCCGGATGCGAGCAAGGCTTGGCTCGCACGCGTCGTGGTTCCGGGCAGCCTGTCAGGCGAAGATCCAACGCGCGCGGCGGAGACCATGAACGTGGTGCTCGCCACGGTGCTGCGCGCGACGACCACGCTCGGTGAGATGTTGATCTTGATGCAGAGCGAGAAGCTGCTGCACGAGCTGGAGCTGCCGCTGTCCTTCGTGCTGGCGCAGATCGAGCGCACGGGCATCCGGCTCGACGCGCATCACTTGCAAGCCATCGGCAGCAAGGTCGCGGAAGATCTCACGCGGCTCGAGCTGAAGTGCAAAGAGCTCGCGGGGCGCGACTTCAACGTGGGCGCGCCGCGCCAGATCGAGGCGATCCTCTTCGACGAGCTCAAGCTGCCGGTCGTGAAGCGCACCAAGACGGCGCGCTCGACCGATCACGAGGTGCTCGAGGAGTTGGCCGCGCTGCACGAGCTGCCGGCTGCGCTCCTCGAGCACCGCATGCTCGC
>JAYUYY010000487.1:0-2013 GCA_043752225.1 Sandaracinaceae bacterium
CAACACCATGCCGAGCGCGATGCCGGCGCTCATCTTCGCGGGCGAGCTCACGGTCACCGCAACAGCGAGCAACACGGTGCCGATGCCGACGAAGCCCCACGGTCGCAGCGGTTGTTCTTGCATGATGCGAGCGCGAGCTTGCGACGAGCCGCGCGCGCAAATCAACTGCTCGCGATCGGCGGTGGCGTGCGGTAAGGACGAAGAGCTTGAGCGGTATCGAGACAGCCTCAACTGCGCCCCAAGAGCCCACGCAATGGAGAGGGCGCACGCGTTCGAGCGTGTTCTTCGCGCTGTCGCTCGCGCTGCATGCGTTGCTGCTGTTCGCGTTCGGCGCATGGCTCGACGCTGCGCCGCCGATCGAGCTCGAGCTGCCCGACATGATCGAGCTCGGCATCTCCGGCGATCGCGGTGAGAGCGGCGAGCCACCACCCGCCGCGCCACCCGCCGCCGTACAGCCGGAGACGCCGCCCGAAAAGCCGGTCGAGAAACCGATCGAGAAACCCAAGCCAGAGCTCGCCGCGAGCGACTTCGCCATCGACGCGAGCGTGCCGACCGAAGAGGCCACCGACACGCGCAAGGACGCGCCGGACGGCGGCGTGCAAATGGCCGCCGCACCCGCGAGCTCCGATGCCGGCGTTGACGGTCGTGCAGCTTCGCCGCTCGATGGCGATGGCTTAGCGCCGTTCGGCCAAGGCGGCGGTCTCGGCTTCGGCACCGGCGGCTTCGGCACCGGCATCGGTGGACCACCCGGCGCAGTGATCGGCCTGCACGTCGATCTCGATCGGATCCGCGACAGCTCGCTGATCCTCGAGACCTCAGCGCTGCTCGAGCTGATTCCGGAATGGCTTCAGTTGCTCGACGGCTCGGGGCTCGACGCGCTCCAAGACTTCAGCCGCATCTTCGTCGCGAGCCCGAGCTTGAAGCGCTCGGCGCTGGTCGTCTCGGGCCGCGTGCGCGGTGGGCAGGCGCAGGTCACGCGCGCGGTGAACGCGCTCGCGAGCGACCGCGGCAGGCCCGCGACGTTCGCGACCCAGGGCGCGCTGCGCGTTGCGCCGTGGTGGAACCGCGGGCCCACCGAGCGCGTGATCGGATTCGTCGGCAACGATCAAATCGTCATCGCGCGGCCGACCGATGTCTCGCGCGCGCTCGCCGTCGCCGCAGCGCTCGCCACGCGCCATAGCAAGGACGCGCGCATGGAGCGCACGCCCGCCGGCCCCGCATCACTGCTCGCGATGTACCAAGGCGAAGCCGTCGCGCTCTCCATCGAAGGCCTCGCGCAATACGTAAAAGGCGACGCCTCGCGCATCCCGCTCGGCGCACGGCTGTCGCTGCGCCACCTCGATGAGTTCAACGCCGAGCTGCGCGCATACGGCTACTACAAGACCAGCGAAGCCGCCCAAGCCGCGGTCCCGTATTTCAATGAGCTGCGCACGGGATGGATCGATCATCCCCAGGCCCAATACCTTGGACTGCGTGCGGCGCTCGAAGCCGCACATATCGATCGCGACGGACGCACGGTGACGCTCGAGGTCACGCTCACGCTCCACCAAGTGCGCTACTTGCTCGCGTTCGTGAGCCGGGCGCTCAAGCCGCGCGACTAGCGCTCAGCGCTCGACTCCGACCGCCGCACAGCACCCTACTCGCGCTTGGTGGTTGACAACCTAGACCTTGGCTCGGGGCAATTTGCCCCACCATGGTCCTCCTCCATTCGCTCCGCGATCGCTCTGCTGAGGTCGTTTTCATCACAACCTTCGCGCTGCTCGCGATCGCATGCGCAGGCGATGGAGCGGTCCCGTTCGCACCGCGCGATCTCGAAGAGAAGGACGGCGGTGATGGTGACGGTGACGGTGGCGATCCACCCGACCCGCTGATCGGTGTCACGACTGGCGAGCAGATCGACATGCTCGTCGAAGCCAACGCCCACACCGAGGACCCGAGCAAGATCTGCGCGGGCTGGGATCACAGCTGTGCGATCGATCGCGATGGCAAACTGTGGTGCTGGGGCAGCTCGAG
>JAYUYY010000488.1:0-2012 GCA_043752225.1 Sandaracinaceae bacterium
CCGCCGAGCACGACAGCGGGCACGTGGCGGCCGTGATCGCCACGCTGGTGTTGCTGTGGGCGGCCAGTCGTTTCTTCCTGTTGATCCAGGACGCGCTCAACTTGATCTGGGGCGTGCAGGTGCGCGACGCCGGCGGCGCGCGCGCGGCGATCAAGCGCCTGGCGCTGAAGCGTGTCGTGTCGTTCGCGATGGTGCTGGGCTCGGGTGTGGTGCTGCTCGGCCTGTTCATGTTGCAGACCCTGCTATCTACGCTCGGTGGCTGGCTCGAGCGCACGCCCGCGTTGAGCTGGCTCTCGCAACCGTTCGCGGTCAGCGCGCAGCTCGGGTTGTCGATGGCGCTGCTGACCGGCGTCTTCGCCGTGACGTACCGCGTGCTACCCGACGTACGCATCCACTGGTCCGACGTCTGGGTCGGCGCCGTGCTGACGGGCGTGCTGATGCTTGCGGGCACCTGGCTGCTCGGCCTTTACCTCACGCGCATCGCGCCCGCCTGGCTGCAAGGCGCCATCGGCTCGTTCGCAGCGTTCATGCTCTGGACTTACTACCAGGCGCAGGTCTTCCTGCTGGGCGCTGCGTTCACGCGTGCCTGGTCGTGCCGCGCTGGCGAGAAGGTCGTGCCCGAGCCTCACGCGCAGCTAACGGCGGCCACCACCACGCAGATCCCGTGATCACTGCGCCACAGCGTGTCGCGGTTTGATTTTCACTGCGCCACAGCGTGTCGCATTTTGGCATGCGCCTGGTGCTCGATCTGGCGCACGCGTTCGCGTGACAGGCCCATCTCGCGGCCGATCGACGCCAGGCTCGTGGTCTTGGGGCCGAGGTAGCGTTGCTCGAGGATCTGGCGCTCACGCGTCGTGAGGATGCCCAAGGCTTGCTCGACGGCTTGCGCCGACCACTCATTCTCGCGCGCGGTGATCAGCAAGTCTTCCGGTGAAGGCGTCATCGACGGTAGCTCGACGGCCTTGAGCTCGGTGCCGTAAGGCACGTCGCGGCCCGAGAGCGCCGCTTCCATCTCTTCGACATCGCGCACGTCGACGCCGATGGTTTGCGCGACGAGGGTCGCGTCCGGCGCGTCGCCGGTGTGCTGCGCGAGCTCGCGCTGCGTGCTGCGCAGGTTCGCGAGGAGCTTGCGTCCCGAGCGCGACGACGGCATGCGCACGATGCGACGGTTGGTCAACGTGTAGCGCCGCATGTACGCGCGGATCCACCAGGCTGCGTATGCGGCTAACCGCACACCGCGCGTGGAATCGAAGCGCCGAGCCGCCTCGACCAGACCGAGCAAGCCTTCGCTCACCAGGTCGTCGACCGGCAACCCGTAGGTCCGAAAGTCGTGCGCGATGGTGAGCACCAATCGCAGGTGGGCTTTGAGCAGAGCGTCGAACGCTTGCTGGGAGCCCTGCTGTGCTGCCAGCGCGAGCTGGGGTTCTGCCTCTGCGCTAAGCATCGGAGCCGATCTTGCGCAGCGTCCAAGGGCGCTGCGGCTCATGCTAACGGGTTCATTTTTCGCCACGGGGATTAGCCTTCCTGCGGCGCTACAAAGCAGGCTCTGTGCCATGTGGGATCGCCCGCAAAATGCAGGCTCCAGCGCGAAAAATCGAGCAGTAGCCGCTGCGAAACGCGCACAGACGCCACACTTGACAAAAATGCCACACACACGCGGAGTCACCGAATGGGATCGGTGCGCGGTGTAAGGTCGAGTGGGCATCCCTGCGCTCCGGTCGGCGTGTGCGCTGGAGCAAGCCCGCCTCGTGCTCCTCCTGCAGCGCGGCATGCACCTCCGCGCATCGCAGACGCGACGAAAGCCGCCACCGCTTCCACCCGCGAGAAGCCGTCGAGCTCGTAGCCGCGCAGCAAGGCGCACGGCTCGCAATCGACAAGCCCTGCTGGAACGATCAGGCACGCCGCAGAAAGTACAAACCAGCAAGCCCCGCACACGCGAGCACCGCACCACCGAGGACCCAAGTCGAGGCCATGCTCCGCGGCGGCAGCGCGGGCGGCTGCACGTTGTCCAG
>JAYUYY010000489.1:0-2012 GCA_043752225.1 Sandaracinaceae bacterium
GGCTGGCCTGTCGTGTTGCCCGACGACGCAGCCGTCGTGTTCTCGCTCGGCGTCGACCCGACGCTCGCTGGCTCGGGCTACAACATCCTCGATGAAACACCCGTGGATCTCTGCGACCTGATGTTCGCCGACCTCGATGGCAACAAGGAAAAGATCCTCGCGCAGGCGATGGGCTTCGCGAGCGCCGCCGACGCCGCCAGCGACACGACCTACCTGCCGTTCGGCGAGGCCGATGTGCATCAGAATTTTTATCCGACGCTCTCACCGGTCGCTGCTGGCGGGTACTTCTGGATCTTCTTCGATAGCGTGCGCCACTACGGTGTGCGCGGTCGTCAACGCCAGCTCTGGGGTGCGGCGATCACGATCAGCGCTGACGGCACCTACGAAGTGGACCCGAGCCACCCGGCTTTTTACTTGCCAGGCCAGGAACCGGACACGACCAACCATCGCGCGTTCACGGCGCTCGACCCGTGCAAGGCGGACGGTCAGGCCTGCGAGACCGGCATCGACTGTTGCCAGGGTTTCTGCACCGGCGGCGTGTGCGCTGTGCCGCCCGTCGACGACCCACGCTGCGCGAGGACCGAGGAAGCCTGCAAGCAAGAGGCCGACTGCTGCAACCCCGGCGACCAGTGCATCGCAGGTTTCTGCAGCTACGTGCCGGAGTGAGCGCGCTCGGAGCTACGGGACCGCGTGCGGTTTACGGAACCCGTGTCTCGAGGGCCAGCGCGTGAACGGGCCCGTTCATCAAGTCGCCCAGCGCGCGGTAGACGAGCTTGTGTTGCTCGATGCGCGTCTTGCCCGCAAAGACGTTGTCGACGATCAGCGCCTGGTAGTGATCCTTGGTTCCGGTCAGATCCTTGAGGTCGATCTGCTGTGCGCTCGGAAAGGCGTCGACCAGCTTCTGCTTGAGTAGCTCGGGCTCGATCATCATGGCGCTCTACGTCAATCGCCGACGCGCCGCAAGTGCGTGAGCTTCTGGTTCACCAGCTGCGACAGCGTGCGCTCGGCATCGCGCGGCAACGCGCTGCCCGCTGACAGCATGGCGAACGCCGCCAGCTCGTGCAGCGCCTGCTGCAGCGTCTCGAGCGGCCGCTCGTCGTTCTGCGAGATCAGCCGCTCCACCGTGCGCGGAGCGTCGATCGTACCTTCCGGGCGCAACGAGCCGTCGAAGAAGCGCGACAACGCGGTGTCGCGCACCCAGGCGCTCAGCGTCCAGTGAATGTCGTTCATGTTCCCGTAGCGAGCCACGGTGTCGAAGATGCGCTTGAGCACCTGGTTGAAGCGCGTGATCATACGCAGCGCCTCGAGTTCGTCGAGCTTGCGCTGCGTGCGCAGCTCGATCGCGCCGATCTGCAGCAGCTGACACACGCGCTTGGTGGTCTGGTACTCGTCGGTGTGCAGCGTGCGCGCGATGTCGAGAATGCTGTGCTCGCCATCCGCGAGCGCCATCACCGGCCGCAGCGACTCGGCGATCGACAGCGTCGTCGAGCGCTGCGTCGGCACCGGACAGCAGTCGCTGCTCGGGATGCGCTCGCGGAACAATGCCATCTCGTCGATGCGCTGCACGCTCTCCATCAGCAGGCTCTGGATCGGAATGTGCAACAGAACGTCGGGTGTCTCCGCTTTGCCGTCGTCGTCGCGCCGCAGCATGGCGTAGTGGCCGCTGCTCTCCAGCAGCGCGTTCTGAAAGATGCGCTGCATCTGGATGCGCAGCGCCTCGAAGAGCTGCTCGCGCGTCAGGTAACCCTTGTCGACCGCAATCTCGCCAAAGCGACGCATCGGGCTGACGTCGAGCACGCAGCGCGCGAGTTCGTCCTGCGTGATCAGTCCCACCGCGGCCATGACCTCGCCCAGTCGCTCGCGCGGCACGCCGCTCCAGGCCGCCTTCAGCGCGCCGTCCGCGATCGTCAGCCGGCGCGAGGTGCTCGGCCCGTAGATACCCAGTACTCCGCTCCAGTTGCTCTGCGAGATCACCGAGACCGCCTCCATGACCGCGGTGCCGGAGGTGATTT
>JAYUYY010000490.1:0-2012 GCA_043752225.1 Sandaracinaceae bacterium
CGGCCGCAAGCTCGTCGCCGCACGCTTTGCCGAGCAGGTGGTGCCGCTCGCGGATTTCTGGCAGCGCATGCTCAAGGAGAGCGCAGTGCGCGTGCCAGGCACCGCGGTGTACATGACGAGCACCAACGCCGGCACTCCGCCAGCGATGCTGCAAATGTTTCAGCACAACCGGGTCGTGCATCAGCACGTGATCTTGCTGACCGTGATCACCGAAGAGGTCGCGCGCGTACCGAAGTCGCGACGCTTGCACGTCGAGGAGATCGAGCCGGGGTTGATCCGCGTGATCGCGCACTACGGCTTCGTCGAGCACCCGGACATCCCGCGCTTGCTCTTGCGCGCGAAGCTCCCCGGAGTGACGCCGGAAACGACGACGTACTTCCTAGGACGCGAGACCGTGATCGCGACGCGCACGCCGGGCATGGCGATCTGGCGCGAGCAGATCTTCGCCTTCATGGCACGCAACGCCTATCCCGCGACCGCCCTGTTCCGATTGCCTCCGGATCGCGTGGTCGAGGTCGGCGCGCACATCGCGATCTAAGCTCAGCTCAGTCGAGTGTGACTGGTCGAGCGCGGGTGCTCGAGTTGGCTGTGAGTCAGCTCTCGGGCATACAGCTTGGCGCGGCGCATTCTCCGACCAGGGGAAAGCGCGCATGGGCAAGAGCTCCGCGGACTCGTTGGGAGCCTCTGTGCTAGCTCGATCGCAGGTTTGCGCATCAAGAAGGCGCGTTCGGGCGCGGCGCCTTTGCTTTGAGCGAGCGCGCGAGCGACTCGCAGCGCGCGGCGACCGCAGAGAGTCCGGACGCATCCGCGATCACCTGCGCGCGCCGCGCCAGATCCGCGGCTTGCTCGCGCGTTTCGGCGTTGCGACCGACCTTGAGCACGAAGGCGTGCGTCATCAGCCCCTGCATGTGAAAGAACGGCGACGGCATGCGTTGGGCCGCGCGGATCGCGTGCTCGCAATGAAGCCCGGCGGCGTGCAGATCGGACATACACATCGCGAGCCGCGCCAGCGCGAGTGAGATCGGTCCATACGTCGCGCCGCCGAACGAGACGTTGCCGTGGAGGTGCTCGTAGGGCAGGAGCGCTTCGTACAGCGGTCGCGCGATCGCCGCGTTGCCGACGCGCGAGCACAGGTTTGCGATCGGGCACAGCGCGCTGAGCAGATACGGATCTCGGCGCAGCGTGCTCAGGTCGCGATCGGTGAGCTGCGCCAGCGTTTCGCGCGCGAGGGTTTCGCGCCCAACGTCGGCGTCGATGCACGCCACGACCGCGCGCCACCCCGCAAGCGCCGGGTAACGAAGCGAAACATCGCGCGCTAGGCCTTCGGCTTTGGCCATCCGGCCTTGCATGCGGTAGAGGCCGATCACCTGGATGCAGTACTGGTGAAAAGCGAGGTCCTCTCCGACCAGCTTGCCGTGTTGCAGCGCCTCGCGCGCGAGCTGCTCGGCGAGATCGATCTGTCCCGCGATCATCGCGCGCGTCGAGCGAAAGGTCGTCGCGTACCAACGCACGACCGGATCGCGCACTTGCCGGCCGAGCGCTTCGAGCGTGTTGATCGCGGCGTCCATGTCGGCGACGTCGCCGCGCTCGACGCAGTTTTGAAAGCGCGTGGTCGCAGCGGACATCATGATCCGCGCATCGCCGTGCAGGTGTGCGAGCTGCGTGAGCTGGTCGGTGATGAACACGCGCTGTCCGAGGTGCTCGGGATGGGTGAGCGCTTGATGGCACGCGAGCAGGCCTTCGGCGCGCAGCGCTGGGCTCGAGAGCTTGACCGTCAGGCTCAGTGCGGAGAGCGCGATCCGCTCGCGCTCGGCATGCTCGCTCGTGTAGCTGAGCGACTTCGCGAGCAGCGCTTGAAGGCCCGGCGTTCGCGAGTCCGACTCGGGCAACGCGCGCAACGCCTCGCGCAGCACGCCGATCCGCTGCGCGTCGACGGTGCCCGACTCGCGCGGCCCTGCGAGCAAGCTCGCCGCGCGCGCCAGCACATCGTTCGCGCCGAGCTCGCGAGCCAA
>JAYUYY010000491.1:0-5419 GCA_043752225.1 Sandaracinaceae bacterium
GCTCGACTTCGACGCGGGCATTCCGGAGCTGCACCGCACGCTGGTCGTGGTTCCGTCGCTGCTCGATGCCGAGGATACCGTGCGCCAGCTGCTCGCGGATCTCGAGGTCCGCGCGCTCGCCAATCCCGAAGAGCACTTGAGCTTCGCGTTGCTCACCGATTACGTCGATGCCGATCGCGAGCTGCGTGAGAACGACGCGCGCCTGCTCGAGCTCGCGCAACAAGGCATCGCGCAGCTCAACGAGCGATACCCGAGCAGCGACGCGCCGCGGTTTTGCCTGTTCCACCGCCGCCGCATCTACAACCCGCTCGAAGGCTGCTTCATGGGTTGGGAGCGCAAGCGCGGCAAGCTCGAAGAGCTGAATGCGCAGTTGCGCGGTCGAGGCGAGACCACGTTCGAGGTCGTGACGGCCGAGCCCGCGCTGCTGCACAGCATCCGCTATGTGATCACGCTCGACGCGGACACCGAGCTGCCGCGCGGTGCCGCTCGCAGGTTGGTCGCGACGCTCGCGCATCCGCTGAATCGACCGCACCTCGAAGGCCGCAAAGTCACCCGCGGCTTTGCGATCTTGCAGCCACGCGTCGGCACGACTCCGACGAGCACGCGACGCTCGCGCTTCGCACGCATCATGGCGGGGCCGCTCGGCATCGATCCGTACACGACGGCGGTCTCGGACGTGTACCAAGACCTGTTCGCCGAGGGCTCGTACATCGGCAAGGGTATCTACGACGTGGACGCGTTCGCGTGCGCGCTCGAGGGGCGCGTGCCCGACAACCGCGTGCTCAGCCATGACTTGCTCGAAGGGCTCTTTGCGCGCGCTGCGCTGGTCTCGGATATCGAGCTGTTCGACGATCAACCTTCGTCGTACGCGGTCTACGCACGCCGGCAGCATCGCTGGATTCGCGGCGACTGGCAGCTGCTGCCGTGGGTGTTCGGTCGCGATGAGCTCTCGCCGGTCGCGCGCTTCAAGCTCTTCGACAATTTGCGGCGCAGCCTGGTCGGGCCCGCGCTGATCGCGGCGTTCCTGATCACGCTGATCGGCGCGCCGAGCGCTGCGCCGTACGCGTTGCTCGGCCTCTTGCTCGCGATCACGGCGCCGCTGTCGGTGCGCCTCGCGACGCAGATCGCGCGTGCGTCGAGCGAACGAGCTCCGTTTGGCTCGGTGTGGGGCGACCTCGTGCCGAGCCTTAAGCAGTCGGCATTGCAGATCGCTTTCTTGTTCGACCAAGCGCTGGTCTCGCTCGACGCGCTGATCCGCACGCTGCACCGCATGGCGATCTCGCATCGCCGCTTGCTCGAATGGCAAACCAGCGGCGAGGCCCAGCGCCTGTTCGCGAGCAACGGCCAACGGATCGAAGTGCGCTTGCGGATCTCGGCAGCGCTCGCGTTGGTCGCGAGCGTGGGTGTCGGCGCGCTCGAGCCGAGCGTCTTTCCATACGTGTTGCCGCTGGCGCTGGTGTGGATGGTGTGCCCGGCGATCGCGCTCTATTTGAGCGCGCCCGCGACGCGCATCGACCACTTCAGCGCGCTCACTGCGGACGATCGACTCGAGCTGCGCGCGGTCGCCCGCCGCACTTGGTTGTTCTTCGAGACCTTCGTCACCGAAGAAGACAACTACCTGCCGCCCGACAACTACCAAGAGGATCCGCGCGGCGTCGTCGCGCATCGCACTTCGCCGACCAACATCGGTCTCTATTTGTTGTCATCGCTCGCGGCGCGAGACTTCGGTTACGCGACCACGCAAGAGCTGATCACGCGAGTCGGACAGACGCTCAACACGATGGGCAAGCTCGAGCGGCGCGAAGGTCACATCCTCAACTGGTATGAGACCAACACGCTGAGACCGCTCGAGCCGAAGTACGTCTCGACCGTCGACAGCGGAAACCTCGCCGCATATTTGTGGACGCTCAAAGCCGGCTTCGACGAGCTGCTCACGCGACCGGTCCTCGGACCCGAGCTGCTCGACGGCATCGAGGACGCGCTGCGGCTCGCGCAAGCGGCGCAGGCCGCGCACGATCCCCAAGATGCGCAGAGCCGGTCGCGCGCCCTCGTCACGTTGATCGCGCGCGTGCGCACCGCACGCAGCGCAGTCGTCGAAGGGCCGCGCAGCGCGTTCCCGGCGTTGCGCGGTCTGCGCGCCGCGTTGACCGAGCACACGTCCGGCGCGCAAGCCTCCGAGTGGCTGCTGCGCGCGAGCCAGGGTCTCGACCTGTGGCTGACCGAGCTGACCGCGCTGACCTCGTTCATGGAGCTGTTCGCGCACGTGCCGCAGCGCCTCTTGGGTGCTCCGTGGGCCGAGCAGCTCGTTCCGATTCAGGTCGCGCTCGATCGCGCGTGCAGCCTGACCCAGATCGCGGCGCTCGATGAGCAAGTCGGTGCGCCGCTCGAGCGTTTGATCCGCAGCCTCTCGCCGGATGCGTCGGCAACCTCGGTCGATGCGCTCTGCGCCGAGGGCGATCCCAAAGAAGCGATCGAGTATTTGAGCGAGCTCGCCAAGCGCGTCGATCGCGCGCAATCCAAGGCGAGCGCGCTGGTCGAGGGGCTCTTGCGCGAAGGCGGACGCGCCGAAGCGTTCGCGAACGAGATGAGCTTCGCGTTCCTGTTCGACCGCGACCGCGAGTTATTCTCGATCGGCTACAACCTCGGCGCCGCGCGGCTCGATCAGTCCTATTACGATCTGCTCGCGTCCGAAGCGCGCGTCGCGAGCTTGTTCGCGCTCGCCAAGGGCGAGGTGCCCGAGCGGCACTGGTTCCGGCTCGGTCGCACGCGCGCCAGCGTCGGCACCGGCTTGGGCAATCGCCACGCGCTGCTCGCGTGGAGCGGCTCGATGTTCGAGTACTTGATGCCGCTGCTCGTGACTAAGAACCACGAGGACACGCTGCTGCACGAGACCTGCGAGTCGGCGGTGCTCGCGCAGCGCAGCTATGCGCGCGAGCGCGACGTGCCGTGGGGCATCTCGGAGTCCGCGTACAACGTCATGGATCTCTCGATGACGTACCAGTACCGCGCGTTCGGCGTGCAAGCGCTCGGTCTGAAGGCGGGGCTCGCGGATGATTTGGTGGTCGCGCCCTACGCGACCGTGTTGGCCGCGATGGTGCGGCCGGATCTCGCGATGCCGAACCTGCGCGCGCTCACCGCCGAAGGTCTGCTCGGCACGTACGGCTACTACGAGTCGATCGACTACACGAAATCGCGCGTGCCGCCGAAGCGTCGCGGCGTGATCGTGAAAGCGTACATGGCGCATCACCAAGGCATGTCTTTGGTCTCGCTCGACAACGTGCTGCACGACTGGCCGATGCAGCGCCGCTTCCATTCGAACCCGAGCGTGCAAGCGACTGAGCTGCTGCTCGAGGAGCGCGTGCCGCATGCGGTCGCGGTCGTCCGAGAACGCGTGCTGCGCAGCCCCGCGCCGGTCGCGGGCGACGCAGAGCTCTCCGCGGTCGAGCACGTCGGCTTGGCCGCGCTCGGCCAGCCGCGCGCGCATCTGCTCGGGCACGGCGAGCTCGCGACCCTGGTCACCGCGCGCGGCACCGGGTTCACGATCTGGCGCGAGCTCGACATCCATCGCTTCCGCGAGGACCCACAGCTCGAGCCGTCGGGCATCTTCGTGTACCTGCGCGATCTCACGAGCGATGAAGAGCCGTGGTCAGCCGGCTTCGAGCCGACGCGGCGCACGCCGAAATTCTACGACGCGTCGTTCGCGCCGCATCGCGTCGACATCCATCGCCGCGACGGAGCGATCGAGACCAACCTCCACGTCACGGTCTCGCCCGAGCATCCCGCGGACGTGCGGCGCATCACGCTGGTCAATCACGACAGTAAGCCGCACGAGATCGAGGTCACGACGTACACCGAGCTCGTGCTCGGCAAGCGCGATGGCGATCGCGCGCATCGCGCGTTCTCCGGCATGTTCCTCGAAACCCAAGCGCTCGAGGATCGCGGCGCGCTGATCGCCACCCGTCGAGCGCGCAAAGGGGGCGAGCTGCAACCTTGGCTGACTCAAGTGCTCGCGCCCGAAACCGGCGAGTGGCACGACTTTCAATACGAGACCTCGCGCGAAGCGTTCATGGGCCGCGGCCGCGGCGTCGATGCACCTCGCGCGCTCGACGTGGATGTACGGCTGTCATGCCAGGCGGGCGATGCGCTCGACCCCGCCTTCGCGTTGCGCCGCCGCGTGCGCCTCGCGCCCGGCGCACGCGCGAGCATCGTGCTCACCACCGCGCTCGCTGAAAACCTCGAGTCCGCGCGCGACCTCGCGCAAGTGTTCTCGGCGCCATCGACGATCGATCGCACGTTCGAGCTCGCGTGGGCCGACGCGGTGGTCGAGCTCAAGCACCTCGGCATCTCGGCTGCGCAATCGCATCGCTTCCACCGCCTGCTCTCCGCGGTGATCTTTCCGCAGTCGATCTACCGCGGAGACGTCGCCCCCGAAGCGCTGCACGGCGAAGGCAAGCGCGTGCTCTGGTCGCAAGGTCTCTCGGACGATCTGCCGCTCGTGATCGCGCGCATCGATCAAGGCGAGCTCGGCGATCTATGCCGCGAGCTACTGCTGGCGCACGAGTTCTTCCGCCTCAACAAGGTCAAGCTCGAGCTGCTGTTCCTGAACGAAGAGCCCGCCGGTTACCTGCAACCGGTTCAAGATCAAACGCTCGGCCTGGTGCACGCGCGGCTCGCGCACGGTCAGCTCGATCAGCGCGGCGGCATCTTCGTGCGCCGCGCGAGCCACCTCTCGCCGCAAGAGCGCGCGCTGTTGCTCTCCGCGGGTCGCGTCGTGCTCAACGTCTCGCACGGCTCACTCTCCCGTCAGATGCGCCACGCCGCCGAGCGCTCGCCGAGCCTGATCGCACTGGTACCGACCAAAGCGGCCACGTCGATCAAAGCGATCCAGAGCAAGCCGAGCCTCGTGCGCGCAGCTGTGCCGAGCGTGCCGGAACTGCAGCTCGACAACGGCATCGGCGGCTTCTCGAGCGACGGTCGCGAGTACGTGATGCGCATCCATCCGTCGTCGCTGCCGCCCGCGCCCTGGAGCAACGTGCTCTCGAACCCGAGCTTCGGCTGCGTCGTGACCGAGCGCGGCGGCGGCTTCACGTGGTCGCAGAACAGCCAGCGCCATCGCCTCACGCCGTGGAGCAACGACGCGCTGCGCGATCCGCTCGGCGAGGTCGTGTACCTGCGTGACGATGAAGACGGAAGCGTGTGGTCCGCGACGCCGGCGCCGTGCGGTGGCGATGAAACCTACGAAGTGCGCCACGGGCAGGGCTACAGCGTGTTCGCGCATACGCGCAGCACGGGCAGCGAAACCACGAACGGCGGCTCCGCTTCCTCGACCTCCAGCGGCGGCCTCGAGCACGAGCTCACCGTCTTCGTCGACGCCGAGAAGCCCGTAAAAGTGTTGCGCTTGCGCTTGCGCAACCGCGGT
>JAYUYY010000492.1:0-2009 GCA_043752225.1 Sandaracinaceae bacterium
GTCATCAGCTCGCTGGGGTCGTAGACGATACCTTCTATGGCGTTATCGTGGTGGATCCACGACATGTCGAATCGACTACGATACTCCGCAAGCGCGGCGGGCGAGGACTTGGCCTCCAGCCCACGCAAGCGCTCCACCTTCTCTTCGATGCTGCCCGCCCGCGACGCCCGCATCGTGTCTCCTGGCGTGTTGGCGTCATGGACCGCGCGCCACGCGGAGCCTCACGCACTGCACAGGACGCTAGCAAGAAGCTCCGGTCAGGTCAAATTTCTGAGCCGTAACTACGCGTAATTCAATCAGAATCTGCTGTGTCACCGGATTGTGCAGACGCCGGCTGCGCGAGCGGCAGGAGAATCCGGAACGCGGCGCCACCGAGCTCGCCGTCGCTACAGGTGATCTCGCCGTGATGCTCGAGCACCACCTTCTTCACGATCGGCAGGCCCAGCCCGGTGCCGTCGCTCTTGGTCGTGAAGTAGGGATCAAACACGCGCTGTCGATCGCGCTCGGGCACACCGGGGCCCGCGTCGAGCACCTCCAGCACCACGTGCGCTGACTCGCGGGCCACGCGCACCAGCACGCGCGCGGGCTTGTCGTCTGGATCACTCGTGACAGTTGGGGCTCTCGCGGGTCGAGCGCCGCGTTGGGCTTGCACAGCGTTGCGCACCAGGTTGTCGAGCGCGCGCTTGAGCATCATCGCGTCGATCGACACTGGCAGCGGCTGGCGCGACAGCTGCGTGCGGATCTCGATCGGCAGCGCACCCTCGCCGCGCAGCTCCTCGGCGGTGGCTTCGAACGAGCGGCTCGCTTCGCGCAGGAACGTGTTGAGGTCTGCGGGCGCGAGCGAGGCCTCGGGCAGCTTGGCGAAGGTGCTGAACTCCGTGGTCAGCCGGCGCAAGGTCGCAACCTCTTCCTCGATGATGCTGCGCGCGTCGTCGAGGCGCTTCTTGAACGCGGCGTCGTCGCCGGGATAGCTGCGGTGCACTTCCTGGATCGAGAGCTGGATCGGCGTCAGCGGGTTCTTGATCTCGTGCGCGAGCCGGCGCGCGAACTCTTGCCACGCGCCGATGCGCTGCAGGTACTCGATGCGGCCGCGCGAGTGCTGCATGTCGCGCACCATGTCGTTGAACGAGCGTGTCAGCTCGCCGATCTCGTCGCTGGCGTCGGTCGGCACGCGCACCGCGAGATCGCCTTTGCCAACCAGCCGCGTGGCGGCGGCGAGCAGCGCCACACGACGCGTGACACGGCGCGTGATCACGATGCCGGTGGCCAGCGCGATCACGATCACGCTCAGCAGAAAGCCCATGTAGACGACGAGGTAGAAGCCCGCGACCTGGCCCGTGCCTTTTTCCAGCTGGCGGTACACCTCGACCAGCTCACCTGCACGCTGGTAATCGAGGAACGGTTGGATGGGTGCAGCCACCGTGACGCTGACGCTGATGGCGTCGGGGCTCTGCGTGGCGGGTGACGAGATCTCGAGTGTGCGCACGTTGGGGCCGGCACGCGTCGGATCCTGCGCGCTGCCGAAGGTGCCGCCCTCGGCGTCACGCAGCTCGATGCGCACGACGTCGGTGTAGCGCTCGAGCAAGCGCTGCAGGCGTGCATCGCGTGCGGGGATGTCGTGATTCGCGACCGCGGTCTGCAGCGGGCGATCGTCCGCGAGGGCGGTGGCCGTTTCGTTGGCGCTCTTGCGCAGCGACATGAAGTGGTCGCGGTACAGGCTCAGGCCGCGCTCCAGCTCGGCACGCACGCGCGTGTTGACGCCGACCTGGTACGCCTCGCGCAGCACCGTGCGCCCGAGCACCAGCGCGCCGACCAGCGGCATGATCGTGGCGAGCACGATCGCAGCCAGGATCTTGCGTTCGAAGCGCGTGAACTTCATGGCGGCACGGCGATGAGATCGGTGCGAAACGTCAGCGTTTTCTCCGCAGAGCTGAGCTTGCGACTGACGAAGATGCTCACGAACGAGCCGAAGAAGGCGTTGCCCTCGAGCTGATTGCCACCGGGCCGCG
>JAYUYY010000493.1:0-5416 GCA_043752225.1 Sandaracinaceae bacterium
ACCGTCGAGCGCGGGCGACCTGCGTTCCACGCCTCTAGCGACAGTGCTCGTCGAGCTGCTCGAAACCGAAGATACGGGCACGCTCTTTATCCACGACGAAGCTGGCAAACCGGACGCAGCGATTTGGATCGAAGCTGGGTTTCCCGTCGGCGTGAAGCTCGAGTCCAGCCCGAGCACACCGACAGCCGGCATGAACATGCTGCAAACGCTTATCCCGCTGTGCTCGCGCAGCGTCGGCGTGTTTCGCTTCGTGCCGGGTCAACGTCTCGAGGATGGCGGCACGCCGCAAGCTACACGCAGCCGTATCGATCCCTTGGCGTTGATCATGGCGGCGTCGCGCGGACCGCTGCGCGAGGACGCGGTCGAGCAAGTGATGAACGCGCTCGCGCGCAACCTCGTGAGGCTGAACCCGCGCGCCAATATCGAGCGCTATGCGTTGACCGACCAAGAGCGCTCGATCGCAGATGCGGTCGCGAACGAGCCGATTGATTTGGTCGAGCTCCGCAAGCAATCCGACGCACCCGAACGCGTGCTGCGGCGCGTGCTCTACGTGCTGCGCGTCACTCACGCGCTCACACTCATGCCGCTGGTCCGGCGCACCCAATCGGGCACGGTCGAGCACGCGCAGCCGCTCCCGGGGCGACCGCAGTCGTCGTCCGCGTATCGCAAGGTTTCGTCGCCGAACAACCGCGCCGTCTCCGGCCCGCTGCTCGACGTGCCGTTCGTGCCTGGCAATCCGACGGTGGTGATCAGCGCACAGCGCGGCCCGACAGTACCGCTCTCAAACGCGCCCCAACAGAAGCTGAGCGGCGCGCCCGTGCGTCGTGTGTCGTCGCAAGCCACTCCGCCGGCTATTCCGCCCAGGCCGCCTTCGCGCCAGGTCTCGGGTGAGCAACCGGCCAGTCGCGGTAGCGCGCCGAGCATGCCAGCGCGCCCTGACAGCGCACCGGTGTCCGGCCCACCCGCGGCGCGCACGCTGCTCGAGCAAGGAGCTGGCCGTTACTCGGTCGCGTTGCCGGATCACGGCACGACCTCCGCCTTCGGGCGTTCATCGCGACCGCCGGATGGCTCGGGCAAGAGCGAGCGGCCGGATCCGGAGGCATGCTTTGCGCGCGCTGAGAAGCTGATGAAGCAACGCGAATATGCCGCCGCGCTGCAAGCCGCGAACGAGGCGTTGCGCATCGGAGGAGACCGCGCCGATCACGAGGCGCTCTACGCCTGGCTCTTGTGTCTGCAGGGCAGCGGCAGCGAGCTCGCGGTGCATCCGCGCGCGATGGGGCACCTCGACCGCGCGCTGCGCCGCGATCCGCTATGCGAGCGCGCGCATCATTACAAAGGGATGGTGCTCAAGCGGCTCGGGCGCGCGGACGAAGCGCACAACCATTTTCTGCGCGCGATGCAGGTGAACCGCGACAACCTCGAGGCCGCACGCGAGGTCCGGCTTTACGACATGCGCAAGCGCACGCGCGATTCGCGGCCGAGCCTCGTGAGCAAGTTGCTCAAGCGCTTCGGCGACAACGAGTAGCCCCCGTTGCGAGGCGAAGCGCGCGTCATAGCAAGTATTGCGCGGCGATCGCGGCGAGCGCGCCTAGGCACAGCAGCAGGGCGATCACGTGCATCGGATCGACCGACGTCGCGCGCGCCAGCGTGAGGGCTCGCTCGTTCTTGCGCGCCTCCGCTGGCAAGCCTGCGAGCAACTTTCGCACGCGCGCAAAATCGCCCGCGGCATATGCCGCTTCGGCGTCCTCGATCGAGAAGGTCTGGGGTGCGTCATCCGCCATGCAAGGCCGCTCCTAAAAGGCCGCTCCTAAAAAGGCTGCTCCTAAAACAGTGCGCGTACAGCGTACCAAAGCGAGGCGCTCGCGATCGGCGCAAGCGCGAGCGCGAAAACGAGCGCTCTTTTTACCGCGGGCTCGTCCGCCGCGAGCGGCTCGCCGGTGCTCACGACTTCGCCGAGCGCGGCCAAAATCGGTAACTGCACCAGCGCGGTCGCGAGCAAAGCGAGCGCCATGATCGTCAGCCCTAGGCTCGATACGCGATCGACGAGCCGAGCGCGCAGGTCATCGTCGAGCCGCACGCCGGCGCGGTCGACGTACGTCACGCTGTGTTTGCCGCGTTGCTCGATCGCGATTGCGTATCGATCGCGCGAACGTCCGACGTTGACGCGCGTGACCGTTGCTCGGCTCTGCAACGGAAGCTTTCCGGCGCCGCCACCATCGCTCGCCTCGACGTAGACGCTGCGTCGCTCGGCGCGGATCGTGAGCGCGGTGGCGGGGACCACGAAGCTCGAGCTCGACGAGGTCGGGTCGAGCATGCCAAGGCGTTCGTAGCTCGCGGGCAGTGCTCCGCTTTGGATGCGCGAAGGCCGTACCAGCGAAGCGCCCAGCATGCCGAACGACGCGAGTGGCGAGAGCACGAGCCCGCACCACAGCGCGACCGCGAGCACGGCCTTGCGCGGCAGCTGCGCCGGGCGAATCCGCGCAAGCGGCCGCGGTTCGCGTGTGATCTGCTGCGAAAAGCTCCAGACGAACATGCCCTGGCCGAGCGGAATCGTGAGCGCCATGAACGGCAAGCCGAGCAACGCCCAGAGCGAGCCCGACTCAGGCCCGACCAGCGCGAGCGCGGCCAAGCTCCCGATGACGAGCGGCGCGACTTGCACGACGTGAGCGCAGAGCGTGAGCCAGAGCTGGCGCACCACACCCGCGCGCCGTACCACGCGCGCGCTCTCGAGCATCGCGGAAAGCACCGGCATCGGTCGCTCGATCAGCAAGAGCGGCGCGTACAAGAACGGCTGAACGAAGGCGAGCGCGGTGAGCGCGCTGACCGGCACGAGCAACCACGCGACCTCCGGCACGGCCATGCTCGCCGCCATGTCGACGGCAAGCGACTCGGTGCTCAGGCCAAGGCCGACGAGCCAGCCGACGGATGCGGTGAGCACCACCGCACCGAGCAGCACGATGCCCGCGCCGAGCCAACCGCCGTGCTTTTCCAGCGGCACCTGCGTCGTCTGATCCGACAACAGGAGCGCATTGCCGAGCTGGAGCGCGAACAGCTCGCACCAGAACCACGGCGCGATCACCGCCCCCACGATGCAGAAGCTCGCAACCAAGCCGAGCACGATCGCGCCACCGAGCGCGAGCGAGAGCGCTGTGCGTTGGCGCAGCAGCTGCGTGCTGCCTAAGAAGCAGGCGAGCGCGCCGCCGTCATCATGTGTCCGCATCACCGGCATCATCGCGAGCGTCGCCGTCTGGCGCTTCTTTTTCGACCTTCGGTCCGACGAGATACGCGACCACCACCGCGAGATAATAGAGCACCACCAGCGGCACCATCATCATCAGCTGTGAGCCGACATCGGGCGGCGTGAGGATCGCGGCGATCACAGCCGCGATCACGATCCACCAGCGGCCGAACGTCAGCAGCTGCCGCCAGTTCACGACGCCCGCAAGCGCGAGAAACGAGATCAAGACCGGCACCTCGAACACGACCCCGAACGCGAGCAGCATCTGCGTCGCGAAGCTGAGGTACTCGTTGATCATGATCGTCGGCTGCACGCGCAGGTCGCCGGTGGGCAACATGCCGCCCATGCTGAGCAGCGTCTCGAAGCCGAGCGGGAACACGACCGAGTAGCCAAAGAATGCGCCGCCGGCGAAGAAGATCGTCGAGGCCAACACGAACGGGATCGCGTAGCGCTTCTCGCGCGAGTACAAGCCGGGCGCGATGAACGACCACGCTTGATAAAAGATCCACGGGCTCGCGAAGATGAAGCCGACCGCGACCGAGATGTGCATGTACGCGATGAATGGATCGACCGGATTCGCGAAGTGCAGCGTCGGCTCGCCGAGCCCGAGCACGCGCCACGCTCGCGTCAGCGGCTGAACCAAGAAAGAGAGCAGCTGCTCTTTGAACTCCCACGCAATCAGCGTCGCGGGGAGCAGGCCGAGGATTGAACGAAAGAGACGAGTGCGGAGCTCGCCGAGGTGCTCCCAGATCGTCATCGGCAGGTCGTCTTCGGACCCTACCGGCGGCTCGCTGCTCGTGGCCATCAGGCGTCTTTCGGCGGCTCGGCGGCAGCGTCATGGTCGGGCGCCTGGACCGTGCCCGCACCCGTGGTGGGAGCGCTCGCGGGCGAAGGCTGGCTCGCGGCGGGCGCTGCAGCGGAGCTTGTCTGCGCATCGGACGCAGCGGTAGGCACTGGCGTGCCCGTGGCAGCATCGCTGTCAGCGGCTGCCGCGGGCGGTGCTCCGGCTGCGGTTTGCGCCGTGCTCTCGGCGTTGCGCGGGATCGCGGCTTTCGGAACCGGCCTGCGCGCCGGCTTGGGCAGAAGCACGTCGTCGCGCAGCAGCTCGTCGATGCCGACCGTCGTGCGGATCTCGCGGCTTGCTTGGCGCACGGTCCGCAAGGCTTTGCCTACGCCCTTCATGAGCGTGGGCAAGCGTTCCGGCCCCACCGCGAGGATGAGCACGATGAAGATGATCGCGAGCTCGCCAAAGCCGAGGTTGAACATGGCGCGGTCCGAGGGTGTACCACAGCTTCTCGATCGCGGAGGCCGTCGGGTCAAGCGCGCGCGAGGGTCGTCCGCGGCCCGCACACAGCGCTACGGCCCGCTGCGCCGCTATCGTGGAGTCGGGCTGCTACGTCGAGTCGCGGCGCGACATGCGGTGCAGACGCTCGCTCGCGCTGCCGAGCGCGGCGATCCGCCTCTCGTGCTCGCGCATCAGCTCCTTGAGCCTCTGCACGACCTGCTCGGTGTCCTCGGTGGCGCGCGTCTGCGTGCGCTGCGAGCGGTGAAGATTGTTCACCATCTGCGAGATCGCTTCGATCGCGCTGCCGATCAGCTTGTTGCCTTGCGCTTGCTCCTTTTGGCTGCGCTCGACGTGCTGCGTGATCATGCGCATCTTCTCCGCGCTGCCCATGATCAGCTCGGACCCGCGGGCTTGCTCGGCGGTCGCGGCCGCGATTTGCTGCACGGTCTCGGCGATTCGGCCGATCGCATCGGTGACCTGCTTGCTACCCTTGGCCTGTTCGACCGTCGCGCGCGCGATCGCGTTGACCATCGTCGTCGACTTCTGCGACGAGTCCAAAATCTTTTTGAGCGCGAGCTCTGCCTCGGCTGAGACCTCCACGCCGCGATCGACGGTGGCCGCACCGCGCTCGACGGCGCCGATCGCGTTCTTGGTCTCTTCTTGAATCGTGCGGATCAGGCTCGCGATCTCTTTGGTCGACGCGCCCGAGCGTTCCGCGAGCTCTTTGATCTCGTCGGCGACCACGGCAAAGCCCTTGCCGTACTCGCCGGCTTGCGCCGCGATGATCGCCGCGTTGAGCGCGAGCAAGTTCGTCTGATCGGCGACGTCATCGATCACGTCGAGGATGTCGCCGATCGCCTCGATGCGCGCGCCGAGCGACATGATCGCCGACA
>JAYUYY010000494.1:0-2007 GCA_043752225.1 Sandaracinaceae bacterium
TTCTTGATCGGCCTTTGGCACGGGGCGGCGTGGACGTTCGTGATTTACGGGTCGCTTCAAGCGCTCGCGATGATCGTGCACCGCTTCATGTACCGGCGCTCGGGCCGCACCGATGAGACGGTCGATCCGCGCTGGCTGACCGCGCTCAAAATCTTCGGCACGCTGCACTTTGTGGTGCTCTCGCGCGTGTTCTTTCGCGCCAGCGATGTGCACAACGCTGGCGAGATGCTGAGCCGGCTGGCGGACGGCGCGTTCTCGATCGCGCAGGTGCCTGCGACCGTGTTGCTCGTGCTCGTGCTCGGGTTCGCGGCCCATTACACGCCGAAACGCTGGCTGGAGCAGATCCGAGCGCGTTTCGTGAGCTTGTCGACGCCGCTGCAGGGCGTCGTGCTCGCCGGGGTGGGCGCCTGCCTGATGCTGGTCGCCTCGGGCGAGGTCGTGCCATACATCTATTTCCAGTTCTGAGATTCACGCTCGAGCCTCTGCACGTTTTGGCGATCGCCGCGTCATTGCCGACTTATGGAACGAAGTCCCGAGATGGATCGCATGCACGCAGCGCAAGAAGCCGCAGAGGCTCGGACTACGATCGAGCTGCAGAAGCTGCTGACGGTCGCAGCGGTCGTCCTCGGCTTGGGTATCGCCGCCTCGACGCTCGCGCTGACCTCGGAGCCGATCACGCGGATCGCGCCGTGGGTGGCGGGTGAGGGTGTCCCCGTCGCGCGCTTGTTCGTGGGCAAAGCCAAAACGCACGCGGAGCTGCCGAGCTTTGCGGAGGCGAGCTCGAACGCAGAGCCGAGCGCGAACGGAGCCGGCAAGCCCAACGAAGTAGAAGCCGCGGAAGGCGTGCCCGAGGGCGAGAGCGGCGACGCGCGGCTCGGGCCCCACGGCGGCGCCGGCCCGGCGGCCGGGATCGCGCCGAGCGAATACGAAGGCGTGCTCCAGCCGATCGAAGGCGTCGCGAACCTGGTCCCGTTCTTCAAGCAGCTCGAGCGCACGCTGCGCCGCGAGCCCAAGGCGATCACGCGCATCGCGCACTATGGCGACTCGGCGGTCGCGGCCGACTCGATCACCTCGACCGCGCGGCGAATGCTGCAAATGCGCTTCGGCGATGCCGGCCACGGCTTCATCCTGATCGCGCGCGGCTCGATGCAGCACTACATGCACCGCGACATCGTGCATCGCAGCACGGGCGACTGGCAGATCAGCTCGATCGTGCACGCGCAGCTGCGCGACGGTCGGTACGGCTACGGCGGCGTGCAAGCGCGCGCGGGCGGCGGTGCGAGCGCTACGTTCGCGACCGTCGACGAAGGCTCGATCGGCACCAAGGCCTCGCGCTTCACGCTCTTCTATCAACGCGCGCGCGGTGGCGGCAGCGTTCAGATCCGCGTCGACGGTGAGAACACGCGGACGGTCAGCACCTCCGGCGACGCGATCGAAGACGCGTTCGAGACGGTCGAAGTGCCCGACGGTCCGCACCAATTTTCGCTGCGCACGCTCGGCAACCAGAACAAGCTCTACGGCGTCGCGCTCGAGCGCGATGTCACCGGCGTCGTGTACGACTCGCTCGGTCTGCTCGGCGCGATGGCCGAGCGTCTGCTCGAGGCCGATCCCGTGCACATGGCCGCGCAGATCGCTCAGCGCGATCCGCATCTGCTGGTGCTCGCGTTCGGCGGCAACGAGTCGGCGAACGCCTGGCTCAACATCGAGCGTTACGAGAGCGACCTGCACAAAGTCGTCAAGCGGATGCGCAGCGGCAAGCCCGAGATGGCGTGCATGTTGTTCGGCCCGCTCGATCAAGCCGAGCGCGACAAGCGCGGCAAGGTCGTGACGGTCGCGATCCTGCCGAGGATCGTCGAGGCCCAACGCCGCGTCGCGGCCGCCGAAGGCTGCGCGTTCTTCGACACGTACAAGGCGATGGGCGGGGAGGGCGCGATGGCCAAGTGGCTCAAGACCCGCCCGCGCCTGGCGACCTCGGACATGCGCCACGCGACGCCGAAGGGCTACGAA
>JAYUYY010000495.1:0-2007 GCA_043752225.1 Sandaracinaceae bacterium
CGGCAAAGCCTTGCTGCACGAGCCGCGCGTGTTGTTGCTCGACGAGCCTTCGAACGGGCTCGATCCCGAAGCGCGCCGCGATCTTTGGCGCGAGCTCACCTCGCTCGACATCACCACCATCGTGGCCACACATCTGATCGAAGAAGCCGAGCGCTGCGCGAAGCTCGCGTTCATCACGCGCGGCAAGCTGACGGCGTACGACACCCCTGACGCGCTACGAGCGCGGCTCGGTGTACAGACGGTGACTGTAGAGGTGAGAAAGCCGACGCTCGAAGACGTCTTCGTGGCGGTGACTGGGGATACGCTTACTGCGTGAGGATCTTGATCAGCTCGACGTCGAACACGAGCATGCCTTGCGGGGCGCCGGGGCGGCCTTTGTAGGCGAGCTCTTCCGGGATCCAAAAGCGCGTCTTCTCGCCTTCGACCATTAGCGCGACGCCTTCGGTCCAGCCGGGGATGACTTGGCTCAAGCCGAACTGCGCGGGCTGGCCACGCGTGACCGAGCTGTCGAACATGCGGCCATCGGTGGTCCAGCCGGTGTAGTGGACCTCGACGCGCGACTCTTTGAGCGGCTTGTTCGCGCCCTTGCCCTTGGTGAGCACGCGGTACGCCAGGCCCGATGCGGTCTTCTTCGCGTTCTTCGGCGCGACGGCCACGTCCGCAGGAGCCTTCGGCGGCTCGGGCTGACGGTCGACGCTCACGAGCTCGACATCGAACACGAGCATGCCTTGCGGTGCGCCGGGCCGACCTTTGTACGCGAGCTCTTCCGGGATCCAGAAGCGGCGCTTCTCGCCGACGGTCATCAGCTGCACGCCTTCGGTCCAACCCGGGATCACCTTGCCGAGCTCGAACGTCGCGGGCTTGCCGCGCTTGAGCGAGCTGTCGAACATCGCGCCATCGGTGGTCCAGCCGGTGTAGTTGACCGTGACGCGGTCCCACTCGTGCGGCTTGTCTTTGGTCGCGCCGGCGCTGATCAGCTTGTGAGCGAGGCCGGTCTTGGTCTTCTGCGCATCCGCGGGTGCCGCGGCCACGTCTACAGGCGCGGGCACCGGCGCGACGCCCGCGACGATGTCGAGCAGCTCGACATCGAACACGAGCATGCCTTGCGGCGATCCGGGGCGGCCTTTGTAAGCGAGCGCTTCCGGGATCCACATCCGGCGCTTCTCGCCCTTAACCATGAGTTGTAGTCCCTCGGTCCAGCCGGGGATGACACCCTTCACGTCGAACGTCGCGGGCTGGCCGCGCTTCACCGAGCTGTCGAACATCTTTCCGTCGGTGGTCCAGCCGGTGTAGTGCACGGAGACCTTGTCGTGCTCGACGGGCTTCTTGTCTCCGGTGCCGGGCGTGAGCACTTTGGTCGCGAGGCCAGTGACGGTCTTCGGCGCGTCGGCAGGCGGCGCTGCGACATCTGCGGGCGCTGGAATCGTCGCCGCTTCGGTGGCCTCGGTCGCGGCTGGAGGCGCCTTTTTGTCCGTGCTCGCCTTGCCCTCTGCGGGAGCGGTGTCCGTGCTCGGCGGCGCGCTGGAATTGCATGCGCTCATGGCCAGCGCAGTGATCGTGCAGAACGCTCGCAAGGTAGGGCTGATCGATAGGGTCATCGTCGCGGTCTCCAAGGAAAAAACGCGCCCCGTCGTAGACCAATGCTCGCAGGAAGTCGAGCAAGCGGGCGGCGCGTGCAGGCGGGCGAACAACCCGCGAAGCGGGCTCAGCATTTCACGCAGCAGGGCGTTAGCGCGCGCGCGCCGGATCGTTCACGCGCAGCATGCCCTCTTGGCACATCGACGCGACGAGCACGCCATCGGCTGTGAAGTAGTGGCCTTGCGAGAGACCGCGCGCTCCCGTCGTGACCGGGCTCGACTGGTCGTAGAGCAGCCACTGGTCCATGCGAAACGGTCGATGCAGCCACAGCGCATGATCGAGGCTCGCGGTGGTGAGATCGCGGCGCCCGTAGCCTGGCCCACCGCCGTGCGGTCTGCGCATCGCGCCGAGCAATGTGTAATCCGAAGC
>JAYUYY010000496.1:0-5400 GCA_043752225.1 Sandaracinaceae bacterium
CCGCCCTTCGCGTCGTAGGAGAGCAAGGCGAGCCCGAACAGCACGGTCGCTGCGAGCAGCGCGATGCCGAGCACCTCGTGGCTCCTCTGCTGCGGCTGAGCTCTCGGCGATTTGCGCCCCGC
Organism: Sandaracinaceae bacterium; assembly: GCA_043752225.1. GTDB lineage: Bacteria > Myxococcota_A > Polyangia > Polyangiales > JAFGIB01 > JAYUYY01. Next base: position 123 of record JAYUYY010000496.1, read on the forward strand.
TCGGGTTACTGCGTCCAGCTCACCGGGGGAGGAGAAGGTAGGATTTGTAGCTTTTGAGCGCACAGCGGCCTTGCCCCAACGCTACGGACTCCGCATGCGAACGGTCAATAAATCGGGGTCTTTTCGTCGCGGTACCTCGCGTGCGTTCGTGTGAGCTTTTCTTTGCGAGGGTAAAGAGGTTGTCGGCTATCCTCGCGCCGGCCTTGGGGCGCCGGAGATTCGAGTGACTCGAGCTCGGCACAGACCTTGGCCTGAGCGCCCGGAAAGCGGCGCGCCCGTGCGGAGGGGCGATGCGACCTGAGCTGCGCTACTCGTTTGTTTTCGTGTTGATGCTGATGAACGTGCTCGCGGGTTGTCGGGTGACCGACAACGACGTCGAGACTTGGAAGGGCACGGTCAAAGGCCCCAGCAAGATGGTGGCCGTGCTGCTCGCGGATAAGTACGAGCTCGAGCTGCGCTCGCGCGCCGCGCTCGCGTTGGTCGAGATGCAGCGCAGCGATACCAACGGCGTGCAAGAGCTGTTGTCGGCGCTACAGAAGCTCGACCCCGCGACGCGCGAAAAAGTGCTCGCTGCGATCGTTCCCGGTCTCGCCAAGCAGATGCAAGAGGGCAAGACCGAGCCGGGCGCTGAGCCGCCTCCTGGTCAAGTGCGCGCGAAGGACGCGGCGTTTGCGCTCGTCGGCCAAGCCGGTCCCGAGACGCGCAAGGGCCTGACCCAAGCGATCATGGGCTGGTACGTCGCGGACTTCGACGGCCGCAGCCTCGCCGGCGCGTACAGCGCCGAGCAGGTCGTGCGCGGCCTGGGCGCGAGCGCGGCTTCGATGTTGGTCGATGCGCTGAGCGCGCGCTCGCCGCAGCAAGCGTTGATCAAGCTCGCGGAGCTGAGCGCGCAGGTCGGCGATGTCGAAACCAAGCAGCGCGCGGCGCACAAGCTGGTCGAGATCGAGCGCGAGATGCAGTCCGACGCATTTCTAGGCTGGCTCAAAGAGCAGATCACCTCGCAGCTCGGCGCAGGCGGCGCGAAGGTCGACGCCGATCGCGTCTATAAGACCGCGGTGCTCAACCGCGACAAGTTCATCGATGAAGGCGTCTTGCCCGCGATGCGTTTCCTCGCCGACCAGCCCGCGATCGCGAGCCGCTTGCTCGCGATCGCGCAAGATTCGACCGCGGCCGCTTTGCGCCGCACGCGCGCGCTTCAGGCGCTCGAGGGCAAGGCGCGTGAAGAGCACCTCGACGCGTTGCTCAAGCTCGCGCTCGACGCCAACGCGCCGATGCCGGTACGCGACTACGCGTTCGATCGCGTCGGCGATGTTCGCAGCCCGCGCGCGATCCCGCCGATGTGGCCGCTCGTGCAGGACGCCAAGCAACAGCGCTTGCGCTGGCGCGCAGGTGAGCTGGTGCTTGCGCTCGGCGGTCCCGCGGTGCTCGCGGAGTTCTTCGCCAAGCTGCCCTCGGGTCCGGACGTCAACTACGAGCCCGAGGAGCTCGAAGGCTATGCCCTACGCCTTGGACAGATGACGCCGCTGCCGCGCAGCGTCGCGCAAGCTCAGCTGAGCTCGCCGAGCTGGTTTGGTCGCGTGATCGCGCTACACGTGTTCGCGCGCAAAGGCGGCGCCGAGGACTTGCCCGCGCTCGAGAAGCTGAAGGGCGATGCTACTCCGGTCAAAGGCACGCATTGGCCGAAGAACTTCACGGTTGGTAAGGTTGCCAGCCAGGCGATTGCCGGGTTACGAGATCGCCTGACTCAAGGGGCCCAAGGACAGGCTGCTCAGCAGGCAGTTGCACCCTAACTCTGATTTTGTGCGCGCGCGGGCCTGCGCCGCGCGCTCGGCGATGCCCGAGGCGGCTTTGGAATCATGACGACGCAGGATCAGAACAAGAAAACGCTCCGGCAGTTTCAATGCCGTGACTATCTCTGGGAAACCTTCGAGCAGATGAGCGGCGAGCTCGAATGCTCGGTGGATTACCTGATCAACGAAGCGATGCGGCAGTACGCGCGCTCGCGCAATTACGGCGCCGCGCGCGGAGATGCGCCGACGACTCCTGTTTCGCAGCAGGCCGCCGTGCCGCCTGTCGCGATGTCGGTGCCCGCCGCCGCGCCGGCTGCGACCGCGCCGATTCCATCGCTACGCCAGAGCGCTCCGATGCGCGGCTCGATGTCGATGCCGGTTCCGCCGCCGCGCCCGATGCGGCCTTCGATGCCGCAGGCACCGCAGGTGATGTCATCGGTCCCGCCACCGCCGCGCGCGACCATGTCGGGCATGCAGCAGCAACCGCCCGCTCAGCAATCGCGCAACTCGATGCCGCCGCCGTTGCCGCCGCCGGGCCGCGTGCCCGCGCAAGCGCAAGCGCAGCCGCAAGCGCCTTCGCGCTCGACGCTGTACGCGATCTTCAATGGCCAGAAGATCCCGGTCACCAAGGACGAGTTCATCATCGGTCGCGGCAGCAAGAGCGCGGACCTTGCGATCAAAGACGGGAACATTTCACGTCGTCACGCCGCGGTGGTCTTCCACAACGGCGCTTACTACATGAAGGATCTCGGCAGCACGAACGGCATCGAATACCAAGGCCGTCGCTTCGACACCAAACGCATCGATGAAGGCGACGCCTTCCGCGTGTGCGACTATGAGATTCGCTTTACGTACCAGTGAACCAACTGTCGCAACACGCACCCATGATGGTAGGCTGACGCCGCCGACGGAGGGCTCATGACCACTGATAAGCGCAAGCAGAGCCTGTATTTCCCTGACCTGATGCTCAAAGACATTCAGCACGAAGCGGACCGGCTCGACCGCTCGCTGTCGTGGGTCGTCCAACGTTGCGTGCGCTCGGCGCTTGCGGAGCTGCGAAAGCTGCCCTCGACGCAAGAAGCCGCAGTGCCGACGCCTGAACCTCGGGGATAGCCCGCGGGAATGAGTCCGCGGGAATGAGCCTGCGGGCGTAAGCCCGTGGCTCAGTCGAGGTTGCGAAACTGTTTGGCTCGAGAGCGCATCAGGCGCCGAGCCGCGACCTCGGGCAGAAAGCGCATCGTTGCGGCGACCGCGCGGTTGAAGGCGCCGTTGACGTAGACGGTTTCGCCGGAGAGCGCAGCCTTCACGCCTTGTCGCGCGACGGTGTTCGCGTCCATCCACGCGATGCTCGGCACTTTGCTCACGCGCGCTCGCGTCCCTGCGACGTCGTGGAACTCCGAGAACGTGTAGCCGGGACACACCGCGGTCACCGCGACGCCCGTGCTCTCGAGCTCGAGCGAGAGCGACTCCGCGAAGCGCACCAAGAACGCCTTGGATGCCGCGTACAGCGTGCTGCCCGGTGAGCCGTGGATCAGGCCGGCGAGCGATGCCACGTGCACGATGCGGCCATATCCGCGCTCGACCATGCCGGGCACGAATAAGTGCGTGAGGTGCGCGACCGACGTGACCATCACTTGGAGAAAATCTGCGTTCTGTTGCCAGGTCGTCGAGCGATAGCCGTGCCCAAGGCCGTAGCCCGCGTTGTTTACAAGCACGTCGATCGCGAGGCCGCGCTCGTGGATCGTGTCGAACAAACGCTGCGGCGCCGCGGGATCGGTCAGGTCGGCAGCGATCACCTCGACGCGTACGTCGCGCGTCTTCTGCAGCTCGCACTGCAGCGCGATCAACCGATCTTCGCGGCGCGCGGTGATAACCAAGTCGTGCCCCTTGAGCGCGAGCTCTTCGGCGAATGCTTTGCCGATGCCTGCGGAGGCTCCAGTAATGAGGGCGGTGCGACGCGAGCTCGTGGCCATGTATTGCTCCGACAGTCGTGAGTTGAGGCGCGCAATGTAACGGCGGTGGCGCGCCGCGTCAGGTGCTTTGAGCTGCCGGACTAGTACAGCTGCCCGTAAGTTCGATCATGCGTGAGCTACGCTCACCTCGTGAGTGGGTGGGGCCCTGACGGCTTTGCCGGCGGGGCGGGAGAACGGCGTACGTTCTCCCGATAATAAAAGTGGCTAGTACGACGGAGCGGAAATCCGGAACGGATTTACGAACCGACGGACTAGTGGCCTTGTGCGAGCCGGACTATGAGCCGCACTGGGAGCAAGCGGCGCCCCGCGCTACAACCGGCGCGTGGAGGCCCCCGAACGAGCAGGATTGATTCGGGAGCCGGCGTTTCTTCCGGAGCGCGTCGCGCCGCCGCAAGCGCATCGCACGGCGTGGGCGCTGTTGCTGGTCGGGCTCGTGATCGCGCTCGAGCTCGTGTCGCTCTACTCGGGCGCGCAGATGCTCGGCGCGCCGACTGCGGGGCTGGTCTATCAACCGAGCCCGTCGCGCGAGCCGCGCGCGATCGCCGCGACCGACGCGGCTGCGTGGGCGGTGCGCTCGCTCGGGCCCGAGGTGTTCGTGCGCGAGGTGAACGGGCACGCGCCGGTGCTCACGCAGCCCTTCCGATCGCCGTTCGAGGCCTTCGTCCAGCGCGAGCTCGGAGCGACCAATCACTTCGTGCTCGAGGATCGCGCCGGCAAGCGCGTCGATGTGGTGATCGCGGTCGATCGCGCGAACCTCTTCGTGCTGCTCCGCGAGACGCCCGAGGCGGTGGCCTTCCCGCTGGTCGGGCTGGTCTACCTCGTGTTCGGCATGTTGGTGTTCTTTCGGCGGCCGCTCGATCGCGCGTCGCTGCCGTTGCTCGTGTTCTCGTGCGTCGCGGGCGTGCACATGAGCTTCAATTTGCACCTGACGCCGGCGCTCTGTCTGCTCGGCTGTTTGCGCGAGGTGGTCGCGCCGCTCTACGCGCCCTCGCTCGTTAACCTCGGGCTGCAGTTCACCGGCATGCACGCGCAGCCGCGGCCGCGCAAAATGTTGCGGCTGATCAGCGCGATCGCGTTTTCGATGCTGTTATTGAGCGGGTACGTTTGGCTGGTCGGCGTTTCGCCATCCGGCGAGCGCGCGTATCGAATCGCGCTGACGTCGTTGCTCGTGCTTGCCGTGCTGGTGACCGTGGGCATCAGCTTTGCCGCCGCACGTCCGCCGCACGCGCTCGGCCTGCGCCGGCGCGCGCGCGTGCTCGGCGTTGCGACTTTCGCGGCGTTCCTGGTCCCGAGCTTGAGCCTGCTTTGGACCGATCTCGGCGGCTATTGGATCGTGGTGGTCGGGCTGCTCGCGTGCTTTCCGATCATGCTCGCGTACGCGATCGCACGACTCGGCATGTTCGACATGAAGCTCGTGCTCGGGCAGGGCCTAGTCTACGTGTCGCTCTCGATCGGGCTCTTGCTCGGCTACGTGGGCTTGGTCTTTCTGGTCATCCGAGTGCTCGGGGCGAACGC
>JAYUYY010000497.1:0-5370 GCA_043752225.1 Sandaracinaceae bacterium
GTTCATGCGTAGTGCCCTGTGGGCGGTAATGTGTGTGCTCGCGCTGTTCTCGATGTCTTGTGCGGGCGGAGCGGATGAGATTGGTGGTATGGCCGGCTCGAGTGGAGAGGCGATCTGCGGCGACGGCATCGTCGGGGGCGCAGAAGAATGCGAGCCGACTGTTCCGCTCGGACCCACGATGACCTGCTCAGCGATGGGCCTCGGATCTGGGATGTTTATCTGCGGCGCGACCTGCACTTTCGTGAACATGTGTATGCAGGCCGTGCCGGTGGGTGGCAGCGGCGGCGGCGGCAACGGCGGCTGATTCGCTGTGGTTGATATTTACGTGCGCTACGAAGGCGGGCTGCGATGTGCGGCCCGCCACGCGCCGTCTACAGCCACGCTCTCGACCGATGCGCCGGTCGACAACCACGGGAAGGGCGAGTCGTTTTCGCCTACCGATCTGGTCGCGACCGCGCTCGGCTCGTGCATGTTGACCGTGATGGGAATTCTCGCGCGCAAGCGGGAGTGGAACATCGACGGCATCGACATCCACGTGAAGAAGCACATGACAGCTGAGCTGCCGCGGCGGATCGCACGGCTGACCGTGGTCGCGAGCGTGCCTGCGCTCGTGAGCGCCGCCCTCGACGCGCAGGCGCGCGGCGAGCTGGAGCACGCGGCGAACACCTGTCCGGTGCGGCTCAGCCTGCATCCGCAGATCGATGTGCCGGTGCGGTTCGACTGGAGTTAGCGCGACTCGCGCGCACTAGCTCGAGAGTCCGAGGTCTTCGGGCAGGCCCAGCATCAGGTTGAGATTCTGCACCGCTGCTCCCGACGCGCCTTTGCCCAAGTTGTCGAGGATCGCGCAGAGCAGGATGTGCCCGCTGGCGTGGGCAACGACGTGCAAGAGCGCGCGGTTGGTTCCGTTACAGCTCGTCGGATCGAACGTGCGCTCGTCGCTGGCCGCGTCCACACCGAGCGGCATCACGCGAATGAAGCGCTCATCCGCGTAGCGCGCGCTGAGCGCCGCGTGGAGCTGGGCGGCGGTAAGCTCCGAGCTCAGCAGCGCAGCATGCAACGGGATCTCGACCCGCATTCCGCAGCGAAACGGGCCGACCGCCGGCACGAAGCAAGGCTCGGTGGTGAGCGCGCCGTAGCGCATCATCTCCGGCACGTGCTTGTGCTTGCGCTCGAGTGAGTACGGCGCCTCGAACGGCAACCCGAGCAGCTTGGCCTCGGGATTCTCCCAGCGTTCGATCATCGCCTTGCCGCCGCCGGTGTAGCCGGAGAGCGCGTGCACGGTGAGCGGCGTCGACGGCGCGAGCAGGCCAGCGTCGACGAGCGGCCGCACGAGCAGCGCCACGCAGGTCGGGTAACAGCCGGGATTCGAGATGCGCTTACCGCTTCGAATCGCCGCACGCTGCTCGGGCGCGAGCTCGGGCAAGCCATACGCGAACGCGGGATCGACGCGAAACGCCGTGCTGCCGTCGATCACGCGAGCGTCGGGGTTCTCGATCCACGACACCGCTTCTTTCGCCGCGTCGTCCGGGAGGCAGAGGATCGAAACGTTCGCGCTGTTGAGCAGCTCGGCGCGTGCGCGCGGGTCTTTGCGCTGGGCGGGATCGACCTCGACGATTTCGAGATCGCTGCGATCGGCGAGCAGCTCGCGGATCCGCAGCCCGATCGTGCCGTGCTGGCCATCGATGAACACATGCGGCTTACGTAAAGACCCGGACATTGGGGCCGACGCTAGCATGCGAAGCCTGACCTCGCCCGACCTGCTATCCTCGCTGGGTGTCGGCGCCGCAGCGCTATCCGATGCTTCCCGGGGAACCCCCCGAGCTGCTCGTTCACGACGAGCAGATGCGCTGTCCCTATCTCTCGGGTGAGATCGCGCGGCTACCGCTGCGCCTGCCTCTGTCGCGCATCTCTCGGCGCCAGCTCGACGCGCGCCTCGCGTTCGGTGAGCGCCGCCAAGGTCGGCTGGTGTACCGCACCGCCTGCGCCACGTGCCGCGCGTGCGAAGCGATCCGCATTCCGGTTGCGGAGTACGAGCTGAGTCGCACCCAGCGCCGCGTGCTGCGCCGCGGCAGTCGCGAGATCGAGACCGAGATCGGCGAGATCGAGAGCGACTCCTCGCGCACGCGCCTCTACAACGTGCACAAGCGCGAACGCGGCCTGCGCCAGCCCGACGACGAGCCGCTCTCGGTCGCGGCATACGGAGCGGTGCTCGCCGACAGTTGTTGCGAGAGCTTCGAGCTGCGTTATCGGGTCGACGGCGAGCTGATCGGCGTTGCGATCGTCGATCGCGGGGAGCGCTCGCTGTCCGCGGTCTATTGCTACTACGACCCCGCGTATGCGGCGCTCAGCCCCGGCGTGTACTCGATTCTGTATCAGCTCGAGCTGTGTCGGCGTTGGGGCCTCGACCATTTGTACTTGGGCCTGACCGTGCACGGCTGCGATGCGATGACCTACAAGCGCACGTACTTGCCGCATGAGCGACTGGTCGAGGGCCGCTGGGTGCGGTTTGCACGTTGTGACCTTGAAGCAAGCGAGCACGAAGCAAGCGAGCGCCAAGCCAGCGAGCACGACTCGGAGCCCAGCAGCGATCAGGGTGACGAAGAGTCGTTCATCGATCCGCAGATCAAGTAGAACCTCGAGCATGCGCGAGCAGCTTCGGAGAGTTGGGTTGGTCGGCAGCGCGCTCTGCGCAGCCGGGCTCGTGCTCGGGATGCTCGCTTGCGGCGCGCGCGCACAAGCGCAAACGCTGAAAGAACGGCTCAAGGAGCAGGTCCGCGAGGGCATCGACGAGTCGCGCGAGAAGCACAAGGACAAGCCCGCCGCGCGTGCACCGGAAGAAGAGCCTGCGGCCAAACCCAAGCCCAAGCCCAAGCCGAGCCCCGCACCGAAATCCGATCAGAAGCCGGACGTCAGCTTCACGCTCGCAGACGTGATCGACCCACCGGAGAAGCCGCGCGATCCCAATGCGCCCAAGCTCCCGGTTCGTGTGCTCGGCAAATACCTGCGGCTCGATATCAAGCTCGGCGCGGGCTATCGCGGTTGGTATCCGCAGCAGTACGACGCAGTCGACGTCGACGTCGGCAACTACGCGACGTGGATGATCGAAGGCAAGGCCAGGCTCTTCAAGTTCCTGAATCTGCGGCGCGGTTACTACGAATCGAACGGGCTCGCGGGTCCGCGCACGGAAGAAGCTGCGGTCGCCGCGAAAATCGGCTCGTACGCGCCGAAAGCCGCTTGGGTGCTCGGCGTGATCGGCATTCCGATCACGAAAGCGTGGGAGCCGGTCATTCGCTACGAATCCCGCGCGTTCGAGACGCGCGCCAAGCCGCGCCGGGATGTCTGCGTGGTCGCGCGCGACGCACCCGAAGATGCGATGGAGAGCTGTCCGGGCACGATGGGTGAGCTCAAGATCATCAGCGGCTTCGAGACGTTGATCCTCGGCGTGCGCTACGACCACAGCCGCACCAGCTCTCCCGTCATCACGGAGCGCGTCGGCAAGATCCCGCCGATCTACGTGGGCGCCGGCTTGATGCAGTACAGAAAGCCGTACCAGCTCACGGTCGACGGGACGACGTTCGACGAGTTCTTGTTCGACGCGCGCTTTCGCGGCGCAGGCCTTGCCGGTGGCGCGGAGATCGGCGGTGGTCTCGATCGGTTCTTCGGCGATGTCGATCTGCAGATCGGCCTTGGCGAGGTGTCGCTCACCGACAGCATCACGCTCAACGAGCTCGTGCCGAGCGACCACATGATCGGCTACATCCAAGGCTCGGCGAGCCTCGGCTATCGCTGGCCGATGATCCGCGCGGCGCCGACGCTCATCCTCGTGCCTTCGGTCGAGCTCGGTGGAGCGAGCTTCTTCATGTTCGACACCAAGGTGAACGAGGACGAAGACGCGAAGACCTTGCCCGTGAACTGGGATCTGCTGTGGACCGTTCAGCTTTCGCTGCTCGTGCCGCTCTAGGTCACAAAGCAGCGCGCAAGCGCGTTGTCACAGTGCAGCGCGCAAACGCGCTAGGCCTTCTTCGATGCGCGGCAAGCTCGTCGAGTAGCTGAAGCGCAAGAAGCCTTCCGCGATCTCGCCGAAGTCACGACCGGGTGCGACTGCGACGTGCGCGCGCTCGAGCAGATCGATTGCGACCTGCATTGAGCTCTTGCCCAAGTGGCGCGCGTCGGCGAGCACGTAGAAAGCACCCGCGGGCTCGGACTCGACCTTGAAGCCGAGCGCGCGTACGCCGGCGAGCAACACCGCGCGGCGCTCTTCGTACACGGCGCGCATCTGCCGAACATACGCGCCGCCATCCGCCAGCGCCGCGATGCCGGCGCGCTGCGCGAACATCGAAGCCGAGATGTGGAGGTTCTGCTGCAGGCTCTGCAAGGCGCGCAGCGCGCAGTCCGGCGCGATCACGTAGCCGAGCCGGTAACCGGTCATCGCGTAGCGCTTCGAGAAGCCATCGAAGACGAACGCCTGCTCACAGTGACCGAGCGGCGAGAACACTCTCGCGTCGCCGAACAGCAGGCCGTCGTAGATCTCGTCCGACAAAATGGGTAAGCCCAGCTCCGCGAGCGCGGTCATCACCTCGCGTGATTGCACCGCGCCGGTGGGATTCGACGGCGATGCAACGACGATGCAGCGCGAGCGCTTCGTAATCGCCGCGGCGACGCGTCTTGGATCGATCGCGTAGCCGTCCTGCGCGAGCGTCGGGATGAAGACCGGCTTCGCTCCGCATGCCAGCGCCATGTTCGGGTAGCACGGGTAGTGGGGCGTCGGGATTAACACCTCATCGCCGGGCTCGAGCAGGATCCGCAGCGCCATGAAAAGGGCGGGCGAGGTGCCGCTGGTCACGATCACTTGTTCGGGACGCACGCGACAACCGCGCCGTGCGCCGGCCTCGAGCGCGATCGCTTCGCACAGCTCGTGCAGACCTCGGCTGCTGGTGTACCGGGTCTCCCCGCGTTGCAGCGCACTCACCGTCGCCTCGACCACCGCGGGTGGCGGCGGCCCTTCGGGCTCCCCGACTGCGAGGTGCACGATGTCGTGCCCCTGCGCGGCGAGCGCGATCCCGCGCTCCATGATTTCCATCGCGAGGAACGGCGCGAGATCATCGGTGAACGTTGCGAGCTGCACGGCGCGACTCTAGTACAGCAGCCCGCAAGTGAGCGAAGCGAACCTCGTGAAGGGGTGGGGCCCGATGGGCTTTGGCCAGCGGGCGGGGAAACGGCGCACGTTTCCTCGATAACTAGCGCACATCGCGAAGCGCACGATCGAGCACGGCCATGCGCGCGCGCTGAATCCGCGGCAGCTGCGCTTGCAGCTTCGCGAGCGGCTTGAGTTGCTGCTTCGCGCGCGTGAGGTCGCCGAGCACGAAGTAA
>JAYUYY010000498.1:0-5365 GCA_043752225.1 Sandaracinaceae bacterium
AAGGTCGACTCGTCGGTGATCGATGACCCGAAGAAGCTCGCGGAGTTCGAAGCGGCGCAGAACAAGCTGACCGGCGCGCTCTCGCGCTTGCTCGTCGTCGCCGAGAACTATCCGGACTTGAAAGCGACCGCTGGCTTTCGCGACTTGCAGGCGCAGCTCGAGGGCACCGAGAACCGGATCGCGGTCGCGCGCGGTCGCTACATCGAGACGGTAGCGAGCTACAACAAGACCGTCTTGCGCTTCCCTTCGAGCATCGGCGCTTCGATGCGCGGCAAGAAGGAACGCCCGACGTTCACGGGCGACGCGGCGGACGAGAAGCCGCCCGAGATCAACCTTTAATCCATGCGCGCGCTCGCCGCAGGGTTGTGCTTACTCGCGTTCGTCTCGAGCGCGCAAGCGCTCGACGTGCCGCCGCTGCGCGCGCACGTCAACGATCTCGCCAACGTGTTGCCGCCTGATCGCGCGGCCGCGCTCGAGGCGCGGCTCGCGGAGTACCAGCGACGCAGCCAACATCAATTCGTGTTGCTCACGCTGCCTAGCTTGGAAGGCGACGAGATCGCGTCGTTCGGGATCCGCCTCGCTGAGCAATGGAAGCTCGGCGGCAAGGATCGCGACGATGGCCTGATCCTGCTGGTCGTGCCCAGCGAGCGCAAGATGCGCATCGAGGTCGGCTACGGCCTCGAAGGCGACATCCCGGATGCGATCGCCGCACGCGTGATCCGCGAGGTGCTCGCGCCCGCGTTTCAACAGAACGACTTCGCGGGCGGCATCGACGGCGCGTTCGGCGTGCTGATGCACGCGGCGGGCGGTGACGTTCCAGGCGATCAAGCCGCGCCCGTCGCGCCGCAGCGTCAGCGCAAGTCGGCGGGCCTGCGCTTGCTGCCGCTGGCCTTGATGGTGTTGTTCTTCATGTTCTCCGGCTTCGGCGGCGGCGGTCGTCGGCGTCGCGGCGGCATGTTCATCGCGCCGGGCATGATGGGCGGCTTCGGCGGTGGCGGCTTTGGTGGCGGTGGTGGCGGCGGCTTCGGCGGCGGTGGCGGCGGTGGCTTCGGCGGCGGCGGTTCTTCGGGGAGCTGGTGATATGGCACTTCTCAACGAAGCAGCGCTCAAGCGCATCGAATCGGTAATCGCCGACGTGGAGCAGCGCACCGCGGGCGAGATCGTGGTCGTCAGCGTGCCCGCGAGCGACGGCTACGCCGAAGCGCGGATGATGTTTTCAGCCGCGATGGCGCTCTTGCTCGCAGCGATCGCGCACGTGATCTGGCCAACGCTTGCGGTCTGGTCGCTGCTCTATGTGCAGCTCGGAGTCGCAGCGCTGAGCTGGCTAATCTCGGGCCTGCCGGGCGTGCTGCGTAAGCTCGTGCCGAGCGCTCGCGCGACCGAGAGCGTCGAGCGCCGCGCGCGCGAAGAATTCCTCGAGCACGGCGTGTTCGCGACGCGCGATCGCACCGGTGTGCTGATGCTGATCTCCGAGCTCGAGCACCGCGTCGTGATCCTCGGCGACAAGGGCATCGATGCGTACGTGCACAAGTCGGGCTGGGATCACCACGTGCAAACGATCATCGCCGCGATCCGCAAAGGGCAAGCCGCGGATGGTCTATGCACGGTGATCGCTGAGATCGGCGATGTGCTGGCGGGGCATCTGCCGGTTCGCACCGATGATCAAAACGAGCTGCCCAACATCGTGCGGCAGGAAAACCGCTAACAGGTTTCGGGTCTGCTACCGGTTTTGGGCTCAGCAGGGCGTCTGATAGCTTGCCTGCATGGCAACCCAGGGCGCTTCCTTTGACACGATCGTCGTAGGCGCTCGCTGCGCCGGAGCTCCGGTCGCGACATTGCTCGCGCGGGCGGGTCAAAAGGTGCTGTTGCTCGAGGCCTCCAAGCTGCCGAGCGATCAGCCGCTCTCGACGCACTTCATCCAGCCGCTCGGAGTTGACTGGCTCGATCAGCTCGGCGTGGGCGCTGCGATTCGCTCGGCGAGCCCGCCCAGCTACGTCGCGCGCATGGACCTCGCGGGCCACGTGGTCGACGTGAGCTATCTGCGCGGCCGCGCGGGCCATTGCTTGCGCCGCTTGCCGCTCGATCGCTTGCTGCAAGAGGCGGCGGTCGCGGCCGGCGCAGAGCTGCGCGATCAGACCGAGGTTACCGGTCTAATCAAAGAGAACGATCGCGTGGTGGGCGTTGAGACCGTGTCGAACGGCACCAAGCAGTCGTATCGCGCGCGCGTCGTCGTGGGCGCCGATGGACGCAGCTCGACGGTCGCGAAGCTGGCAGGTGCCAAAGAGTATTTCGGTTACGACAACACGCGCTTTGGCTATTGGGCGTACTGGCCGCAGAACAGCGCGTGGAGGCAGGACGCCGAGCTACGCGCGTTCGACGCGTACATCGGGTTCGGCCGCGACCGCTCGCTGCGCTTCGTGTTCCAGACCGACGGCGACATGGTGTTGCTCGGCGTCACGCCGCCGTTGTCGGAGCTCGACGCGTTCGCGGGCAACTACGAGGCCGCGTACTTGAACGCGCTGCGCGCCTCACCGGTCACCGCGAAGCTGGTCGAGGGCAATCAACGAGAGGGCAAGCTGATCGGGGTAAAGAAGCTGCGGTTCTTCTTTCGCGAAGCGGCGGGGCCAGGTTTCGCGCTGGTCGGCGATGCGGCGCTGCACAAAGATCCGACGCCGGGCTTGGGGATCACCGATGCGATCCGCGACGCGCGCAACCTCTCGCGCGCGATCCTCGAGGGCAGCGACAAGGCGCTCTTGCGTTACTGGCGCCAGCGCGACGTGGACTCGGTCGAGCTCTTTCACTTCGCCAAGGACATGGGCGATCCGAAGTACGTGAACCCGTTCAATGAGCTGCTGTTCGAGCACGTGGCCAAGCGGCCCGATCTACGCGCTCGCCTGGCGATGAGCGTCGATCGCGAGATCTCGCCCTACCAGGTGTTTAGCGCAAGGACGCTCTTGCCGTGGATGCTCGGCGCGACGCTCAAAGGGAAACTGTCCGTGATCCACGCGTTCCTCGCAGCCGGCAAACGCGGCACCGCAATCCAGCAGCTCAAGAGCGAATGCATCGCCCAACGCGACGCGTTGTTAACCTGATTCGCGCGAATCACTTGCGTAGTGAGCTGATTAATTGCTCGAAGGCGGCGCGGCTTTTCTCGACTGCGGGTGCGGGGCCGATCAGCTTGAAGAACACGGGGCCTTGCGGGCCGCTCGCGATCGCGCCGAGCAACATCGCTTCGGCGATCGGCTGCGGCGCAGGTGCGCCGGGCATCGCCATGCCGCCCGAATACGCGCCGGCGACCTCGAGCACGCTCACGGAAACGCCGCCGACCTCGCGCGTCGTGCGCTTGGCTTTGCTCGCGGTGTCGCTGCCGTCGGGCTGCGCGATCTGGCCGAGCCAGCGCGTGATGTTCGAGTCGACGCTGCCGCCTTGATCGGGACCGAAATAGAACACCGTGAGCTCGGCGAGCGGGTCGCCTTCGACTCCATACTCGGCTGCGCGCATCGTGCTCTTCGGCGCGCGGCGGATGAGCGGCGCGGGCCCGTCCCAGCTCAAGCCGCCCGCGGAAGCGGGACCGGTCGGCGCGGGCTGCGCTTGCGCGGAAGGCGCATCGGGCGCGCTGCTCGGCGGCGTTTTCGCAGCGGCCTGCGCAGGCTCGCTCTCTACCGCAGCGCCCGGCGGTGCTGATCCGCCCGTGTTCGTACTGCACGCGAGCAGGCTGCACGCGAGCACGCACGCGAGCGCGCAGGTCATTACCGATCCCATACCCATTGCTAGAGCGAGCTTCGTCATGGCCGCGAGAGGATGGCACAACCGCGCCCGAGTAGGCATACGTGCGCAACGAACGCAGCTAGCGCGTGCGACCGCCCAGTCGATACGATCGCGGCCGATGGTTTCTCCCAGCGAGCTCTTGGCTCAGACGCAGCTGTTCGGCTCCTTACCTCCCCAACATCGCGATCAAATCGCAGCGCGGCTCACGCGCCACGAGATCGCGGCGAACACTTCGATCGTGCGGCAGGGCGAGCCGGCCGACGCGTTGTTCCTGATCGAGGCGGGCCTGGTCGGCGTGTTCCTCAAAGATCAGAAGCTCGGCGTCGTGCGGCTCGTGAGTCAGCTGACGGCGCCCGAGAGCTTCGGTGAGATGGGGCTCATCACCGGCGGGCCGCGCAACGCGAGCTGCATGGCGCTCGAGCCGACCGTCGTGCACCGACTCAGCCGCGAGGTGTTTGATGCGGTGATCCAAAAGGTGCCGCAAGTCGCGCTCGGGATCGCGCGCACGCTCGCCGAGCGCCTGCAAAAGATCACCGCCGAGCGCGAGATCCCGTGGATGAGCCTCGCCAATCGCACCCCGGATCGAAAGCTGACGGCGAGCTTTCCCGAGGCCCTGGTGCGCAAGCATCGCGTCGTGCCGCTCGAAGTCGACAAGCACTTCATCACCGTCGGCATGGTCGATCCGGAAGACAACAACGCGATGCAGACCTTGCGACAGGCCTTCTCGGGCCTGCGTCCGAAGGTCGTCGCGATCAGCACGGAAGATTTCGAGCGCTTCGTGGGCGCGATGGGCGGCGGGCGCGCGACCAGCGGTAAGGCGGGTGATGCGGTGGTGATCGCTGCCGAAGCGCGGCCGCAGATCAGCTTCATGGAGGACGATGACACGCGCGGCGGTCGCAGCTCGCAAGCGAGCCCGAATCTCACCGGCGCGCAGGTGGTGGCGATCGTCGAAGAGATCGTCGGCACGGGCCTGGCGGCGGGCGCGTCCGACATTCACATCGAGCACGAACGCAAAGCGCTGTTCGTGCGCTATCGCATCGACGGTGGCTTGCGCCCGCGTCCGCAACCGCTCGCCGCCGAGCTCGGTAAGCCGCTGGTCAGCCGCCTCAAGCTGCTCGCGAAGCTCGATATCACCGAGACGCGCCGGCCGCAGGACGGCCGCATCTCACTGCAAGCCGGCAAGCGCTTGGTCGATCTGCGCATCTCGACGATGCCCGCGAAGTTCGGCGAGAAGGTCGTGCTGCGTATCCTCGATGCGGAGGCGAACGTCGCGGACTTGAAGAGCCTCTTGGTCTTCGAGCCGGTGCGTCAGCTGTTCTCCGAGATGATCTTTCGCCCGCACGGCCTTGTGCTCGTGACCGGCCCGACCGGCTCGGGCAAGACGACCACGATGTACAGCGCGCTCTACGCGCGCAAACGCCCTGAGCTCAACGTGCTGACCGTTGAGGATCCGATCGAATATCACCTCGATGGCGTGACGCAGATCCAAGTGCACCAAGAGATCACGACGTTCGGCGGCGTGCTGCGTTGCTTGCGCAGCAGCTTGAATCGAATGATGTAACTGCGCCGCGTTCGGTGACGACCCTGGACCTGCCGG
>JAYUYY010000499.1:0-5357 GCA_043752225.1 Sandaracinaceae bacterium
ATTTCTGTCGTGGGCTGGCCCTTGCGGTTGGGGTGGTTGAGCGCATGGGTTTGGCGAAGACATGCGTTCTCGGGTGAAGCCCAGTGACCTCCATTGACCGAGCTCGTGTGCTCAGCCTGCGCGGCGTGCGCAAGTGGCGCGGCGGCCGTACCGGTCGGTGGGCGCTCGATGGCATCGATCTCGAAGCGCGCGCAGGTGAGGCGCTGGTGTTGCTCGGCGCAAACGGCGCGGGAAAGACCACGCTCCTGCATGTCTGCGCGGGCGTGCTGACACCCGACGAGGGCGAGGTTGTCCTTCACTCGCGATCGCACGGAGCAGATCTCTCGCCGCATCGGCCGTCGGCTCGTCGTACGATCGGGTTCGTGCCGCAAGCGATGGCGATCTATCCGCGGCTCACCGCGTTCGAGAACCTAGTCTTTTTTGGCCAGGTGCTCGGCGTGCCGCGAGCAGCGCTGCCCGCGCGCGTCGAGGAAGGCCTGGCGCTGGCCGGTCTCTCCGCGCGCGCTCACGAGCTGGCGGTTTCGCTCTCCGGCGGCATGCAACGCCGCTTGAGCTTCGCGTGCGGCGTGCTGCACGCGCCCGAGCTGCTGCTGCTCGACGAGCCGACCTCCGGTGTGGACGCCGAGTCGCGCGAGCAGCTCTACGAAGCGATCGAGCTGCTCAAGTCGCGCGGAACGACGATCGTGTGCTCGACGCACATGGCGGACGAAGCCGCGCGGCTCGCCGATCGCGTGGTGGTGATGGCGCGCGGTCGCGTGACCGAAGCGCGCACGCGCGATGAGCTGATCGCCGCACGCAGCAACAACCCCGAGCACGCCGTGCACGCCGCGATGAACGCGCTGCTCACACGCAAAGGCGGCGACTGATGCGCACGCCGATCTCGCTCGCACTCAAAGATCTGCGCTTGCTCACGCGCGATGGCATGGCGCTGTTTTGGGTGCTCGGCTTTCCGGTCGTGTTCGCGGTGTTCTTCGGCTCGATCATGAAGGTCGGCGTCGCGGCCGAGCAGCCGCGCGTTCCAGTCGCGCTGGTCGGCGCGGCGCCCGGCGAAGTCGAGAGCGCGCACATCGCGTTGCTCGCCGACGCGCTCGCGAGCGCGGGCTTGGCGGTGCAAGTCTTACCGCTCGCGCAAGCGCAAGCAGCCGTGCGGCGCGGCGACGTTGCGGCGTTGCTCGACGTGCCGCCGCCGACGCAGCTCGTGCCGATTCAGATCGCATTCGATCCGGCGCGCCGCTCCGAGGCGATGCTCGCGAGCTCGCTGCTGCAGCTGGTCTTGAACCGCGCGCTCAGCCAGCAGCCGGTCGCGCTGCCGCCGCTCGAGATGGTGGCGCTCGCCGGCACGCAGAGCGCGATCGGCCCGGCGAGCGGCTTCGTGCTGGTGTTCCCGATGATGATCGTATGGGGCCTGCTCGGTTGCGCGGCCGCGTTCTCGGTCGCGCTGGTCAGCGAGCGCGTCTCCGGCACGTTGCTGCGGCTCTACGCCGCGCCAATTTCGCGCGCGCAGATCGTCGCCGGCAAAGCGCTCGCGTGCGCGCTCGCGTGTGCGTCCAGCGTGCTGGTGCTGAGCGCGATCGGCGTGCTCGTGCTCGCAGTGCCGATCGAAGACGGCTTGAAGTACCTCGCCGCATCGCTCGGCGCGACGACTTGCTTTGTCGGGATCGCCCAAGCGCTGAGCGTGCTCGGCAAGACCGAGCAGTCGGTCGCAGGCGCGGGTTGGTCGACGCTGATCGTGCTCGCGATGTGCGGCGGCGCGATGGTGCCGCAGCTGCTGATGCCGCCGTGGCTCGTGACGCTTTCGGCGTGGAGCCCGGTGCGCTGGGCGATCGTCGCGCTCGAGGGCGCGATGTGGCGCGCAGCACCATGGAGCGAGCTACTCGCGCCGGTGCTCGGGCTGTGCGCGGTGGGTGTCGCGTGCTTTGCGATCGCCGCGCAAACGCTGCGGATGAGAGAGGCTTAGCGGATGAGCGCGGATGGCGAGCTGCAAGCTCCGGTGCTGGACTCGCGGCGTCACTCGAAGCGGCGTGTGTTGTTCGTGGCCGAGAACGTCTCGCTCGCGCAGGTCGTGCGCTTGCGGGTGCTCGCGTCGAGCCTCGATCCTGAGCGCTACGAGATCGTGTTCGCCTGCTCCGAGCACGATCCGCTCATCTTTGACGGCACCGGCTTCGAGCGGCGGATCTTGCCGAGTATCGGCGCCGAGCACATGCACCGGCGTATCGCGTGGGGCCGTAGGCTCTATGGCTTGCGCACGCTTGCACAGTACGTGCGCGACGACCTCGCGTTGATCGAAGAGGTCGAGCCCGACCTGATCGTCGGCGACTTGCGGCTCTCGCTCGCGGTCAGCGCGCCCAAGCTGCGCGTGCCGTACGCGGCGTTGATCAACGCCTACTGGAGCCCGCACGCGCAGCGCGACTGCTTTCCGCTGCCCGTGCATCCGATAGTGCGCTTGATCGGCGAAGAGCGCGTCGCGCCGCACGTGGGCAAGGCGATGCCGTACGTGCTCGCGCACATCGCGAGCCCGGTGAACGCGCTGCGCAAGCGCTACGGCTTGCCGGTGATCGGCGACTTGCTCGAGGTGCTGACCTCGGCCGACTGCACGCTGTTTCCGGATGTGCCAGAGCTCGTGCCGATGGCGCGCATGCCCGAGCGGCATTCTTTTATAGGACCCGTCTTGTGGTCGCCCGCGGTGCCGATGCCGCGCGCGCTCGACGTGATCGATAGCGATGAGAGTGGCACGCCGCTCGTCTACGTGACGCTCGGCTCGAGTGGTGACGTGCGCCTAATCGATGCCGTGCTCACGGCGCTCTCGCGCTTGCCCGTTCGCGTGTTGCTCGCGACCGCCGGTCGCTTCGAGCGCTCGCACCTGCCGCCGAATGTCACCGCCGCGCGCTACGTGCCGGGGAACGAAGCTGCGCGTCGCGCCGCGCTCGTGATCTGCAATGGCGGCAGCAGCACCGGCTATCAAGCTCTGTACGAAGGCGCACCCGTGCTCGGCCTGCCGTTCAACTTCGATCAGTCGCTCGCGATGCAAGCGATCGAACGCGCCGGCGCAGGTCTCGCTCTGCGCCCGGAGCAAGCGAGCCCCGACGCGCTCGTGTTCACGATCGTCAAGCTGCTCACCGACACGCGCTACAAACACGCAGCGGAAGCGCTTTCGGTCGCGCTGCGCCGCGTCGATGCGCCGACACGATTTCGCGCGCTCGTGCACCGCGTCCTGCACGAGACTGCCCCTGTGGCCGCGCCCCTTCGTGGCATCGTGCGCGTTCATGGGCGCTACGCCGAAGAGCTTACCGGGTCGTGACTCGGAGCTCGCTCGGCACCAGCCCTGCGACCCGCGCAGGACTCTGGTAGCTTGGTCTGCATGGCCGCACCCGCGCATCTGTCGAGCGCATGTTAGCAGCGCATGCGTGACCTCTCTTCCTTACAATCTCATAAGCGCGCTCACGCTCGTGCTCGCGAGCTGCAATGCCACTCCGCACGAGGATCGCGCTGCGCATGCCACGCCGAACGTAGCGCAGGCTCCGCAGCCAGCGCCTGCTCCCGAGCCCGCGCCGGTCTTAGCGCCGCCCACGCCTGTGCCTCAGGAAATCGCCGGCCCTGAGGTGACGCCGATCTTCACCGTCGGCGAAGCGCCGCCGCGCGGCACGCCGACCGAATACGATCAAATGGTCGAAGCGCTGCGCGCGCCGATGGTCGAGCTGCATGAGCCGATGGACATGAGCGCGGATTCGATCCACGGCCCGCACTCGATCGTGTACGTACCGCGCCGCGCCGCTCACTCGATGCACAACACCAAATCGAAGCCGCTGATCGGCTACGCGGTGTTCACGCCCGCGTTCGACGGCAAAGATCGCGTGCCCGTCGCGCAACCTTGAGCGAACGCGTGCTCTGCGCGCTTGCCGGCATGTTCGCCGTTGCGGAGCGGTGGCTAAAGAGGCCACCCTGCTTCGCCGATGCGAGCTTGTAAGGTCTCGAAATCCTCGCGTTGCTTCGGGGCTGTCATCTGGAGCGCGTGGATGGCGCTGTGCTTGGGCCGCACCGCCCACGCCGAGGACGCAACGGGAGTCGCCGTTTGGTATCGCAGCGCGAGCGGTTGCCCGGATGGCGCCGCGTTCCTGCATGCGCTCGAATCGCGCTCGGTGCACGCACGCCTTGCGCAGGTGGGCGATGCGATCGATTTCGTCGTGACGCTCGGCTCGGATGAAGCGCGCGGCAGCAGCGGTGTGCTCGAGCGCCAAACCGATACCGGCACGGTCGCGATTCAACGCGTGGATGATCCGAGCTGCGAGCAGGTCGCCGAAGCGCTTTCGTTGACGCTCGCGCTCGCGATCGAAGCTGGCGCTGTCGACGTGAATTCGAAGACTGAGACACAAGCAAATACTCAGAGCAGAGATCTTGCCCCGACCACCACCCAAGTCGCTGCGACACCTCCTATAGGTATGCGTGCGCCGGCTCTCATAGTTCCAAGCGCACCGCGCACCCGTGCATCGCCCTCAGTCGCAACGCCCGAAGGCGCGCGCGCATCGATTGGAGTCGATGCGACCGTAGCCAGTGGCATCGCACCGGGGCTCTTGCCCGGCGCTGGAGCGTTCGTCGAGATCGAGTGGCCGCGCACGAGCATCGTGAGCCCGGCGCTGCGCGTCGGCGCGTTTGTGGCGTACGGCTCGGGAACCCGCTCGGGCGAGACAATCACGCTGCGCATCCTAAGCGGGCGCGTCGAGGCCTGCCCGCTCGAGCTGCGGACGGGCGCGCTGGCTTGGCGGCCCTGTGTCGCGTTCGAAATTGGAGCGCTGCGCAGTGATCGCGACGGGCCAACCGGGCGCCCCGACAGCGGGCTTTGGGCGGCCTCCGACGCGTCGGCGCGCCTTACATGGCCCGCCGCGAGCGCGTTTGCAGTCGAAGCGCAGCTCGGGCTGGGGGTGCCGTGGACGCGCTATGCGCTGCAATCCGTCGACGATCCGCCGAGCGTGCTGCACCGAACGAGCGCCCTGTCGCTGGCTGCGCGAATCGGCGCGGTCGTGCATTTTCCGTGATCGTGGCGCGGGCCCGCCGACATCATGAAGTTGTGACTCGTGCGCTGCGCCTCTTTCTCGACGGGGTCGTGCGCGCTCGCACCGACGCCGCGGATGAGGCGCGGCTTGTCGCAGCGGTCGACCAGCACTTCGACTTCATTTGGCGGCTCTTGCGCAGGCTCGGGTTGCGTCCGGCGGATGCCGATGACGCAGCACAACAGGTGTTCATGATCGCGACTCAAAAACTGCACGCGATCGCGCCCGGCTCCGAGCGCAGCTTCCTGTATGGAGCCGCGCTGCGCGTCGCCGCGAACGCCCGCCGCGCCACCGGTCGCAAGCGCGAAGACG
>JAYUYY010000500.1:0-5344 GCA_043752225.1 Sandaracinaceae bacterium
CTCAGCAGAGCCGCTCGTGCGCGAGCCGGCTGCGCTGCCGAGCAAGCTGTTAGACGCGGCGGCAGCAGGCGAGCGCCTGCCGGGCAGCGCGATCATTCGACACGGCCGGGCGTACTTGCGGCGCGGCCCGTATGCGACGGTGTTGCTAGGGCTTGCGGTGCTCAGCGATTGGCTCGGGTTGCCCGCCGCGGCTCGCGCTCAAGCGGGAACACTGGCGCCGACGGTCTGCGCGTTTGCGCTGCTCGTGGTGCCCGGGATGTGGTTGCTCTGGACGCGCTGGGATCTCAAGCCGCGCAAAGGCATCGCGCTCGTGCTCACGCCCGCCGAGATGTTGATGCGCACGCGCGCAGGCGTGCATCGCGTCGCGTGGGATGACGTCGCGCGGCTCGAGATCACCTCGCGCACCGCCTGGTCGGTGCTGCTCGGCCCGCATCCGCAGCGCACGCTCATCATCCATCGCAAGGACGGCGACATGATCACGTACGCCGAACAGTTTCTCGGCGCGCCGGCAGAGGTGGTGCTCGGCCTGTGCGAGGGCTACCGCAAAGGCGTGCTGCCTTAATTATAGGGAAAACGTGCGCCGTTTTCCCTCTCTTTCACGAGGCTCGCTGAGCTCACTCGCGATGACGCTCAGTCTCGGGCGTGCGCGCGCAGTAAGCGTTTGGCGGTCGCGCCATCGCCGAGTGACTCGAGCGCGAGCGCTTCGGCGGCTCGGGCTCCGGGATGCGTCTCTTCCCGCAGCGCGCGGCGCAACGCGGGGATCGCGCGCTTGTCGCCGAGCTTGCTCAGGGCCGCGGAGATCTCCTCGCGGAGGCGCACCTCGGACAAGAGCTTCGCGATCGTCGGGAGCGCTCTGCGCGACAAGAGCTTGCTCGCGCCGAGCACCGCGAGCGCGCGCAGCGCAGCGATCCGTTCTGGCTCGGGCAGCGCGGCGCTGCTCGCAGAGGCCAGCAAGACGCGTTCGCCGCGAGCATCGCCGGCGTGCGCGAGTGCGAGCGCGGCGTGCTGTGCGTGCGAGGAGCGCGAGGCATCCGGCTCGAGCAAGCGCGCGACGGGCTCGCGCGCTTCTTCGTGACCCAAGCGCAGCGCGGCGATCGCGACCTGGGCTGCCGCGTTCGGGTCGGGCTCGCTCGTGAGCATGCGGGCGAGCACCGGCACCGCTTGCAAGGCGTGCAGCTCGCCGAGCGCAGCCGCAGCCTCGGCGCGGACCTCTGCGCGCGGCGCGCCGAGCAGCGCCACCAGCTCCGAGGCCACCGACGCGTCGCCGAGCCGCGCGCGAGCGAGCGCCGCGGGCCACGCTTGGCCGGAGAGATCGAGCGCTTCGACCGTCGGCACCTGCGAGACGAACGCATCCCAGCCCGCGCGCAAGCGTGCGACCTCGAGCGGCCGCTGCGCGCTCAAATCGGCACGCTCGCGCGGATCAGCCTCGAGATCGAACAGCTGGCAGCCGCCCGAGCGCGTCGCGCAGATCAGCTTGAGCACGCCGTCGGTGGTCATCGAGAGATCGGGCAGCGATGCGAACGCGAACGCGGGGCCGCGCGCGTTGCGATCCGCGAGCACCGCGCCGAGATCGTCGCCTTGCATGCGCGCGTCCTTCGGGATGCCGAGCGCGGCGAGCAAGGTTGTGGGCAAGTCGAGCAACTCGAGCGGTGCGAGCGTCGAGCCGGGCGCGACGACGCCGGGTGACGACCACACGATCGGCACGCGCGCTTGCTCATCGAACAGCGTCGTGCCGTGGTGATAGCCGCCGTGATCGCCGTGCTCTTCGCCATGGTCCGCGCTGATGATCACGGTCGCGTCCGGGCGCGACGAGCGAAACAGCGCGACCAGCTCACCGGTCGCAGCGTCCGCGGCGGCGACCTCACCGTCGTAGCGCGCTTCGGCTGAATCGCCGCGCGCAAATCGCGCAGGCGGCTCGTACGGCTCGTGCGGCTCGAACAGGTGTATCCAGACGAACAGCGGATGATCGCGATCGGCCTCTGCGAGGTACGCGCGCAGCTCCTCGACGCGCTCTGGGCCCGTCGCGTACTGCGCCTTCACGTACTCGAAGCCCATGTGCTCGTCGGCGAGCGCTGCGAAGCGATCCTCGTCGACGTAAAAGATCGCGGGCGGATAGAACGCGGCCGTGCGGTAGCCGTTGCGGCGCAACAGCTCGGGCAAGGTGACCGGAGCTTGCCGTACTCCGCCGAGCGCGTAGAGCAACGCGAGCGGCTTGCCGCTGAGCATGCTCATCACCGCGTACGAGGTGTGAGGCGTCGGCGTGTACCCGCGCAGGAACACGCGCCCGCCGGCGGCGAGCGCATCGATCGCAGGCGTGAGGCCGCCCTGCCCTCCGTATGCAGCGAGCCGATCCGCGCGCAGCGCATCGATCGTGACCAAGAGGACATCGCGATCGCGCAGATCGATCCCAGCGCGCGCGGCGAGCGCCGGCTCGGCAGCGCTTGGCAGCTTGGCGCCGTGGTCTTTGCTCGGACCGCCACGCGGCGCTTGCACGACGGGAGCGCGCTCGAGCGCGTGGAGCGCGAGCAGCTTGCCGGTGTGCGGCGCCGCTTGCTCGATCGAGAAGCGCAGGCCGGGATTGCGCGCCGAAGCGTTCCAGTGGATGAGCCCCACACCGCAGAGCCCCGCCAGCACGAGCGCGCTCAGCAACGCGAGCTTGCGCGACGCAGATGCACGCGCGAGCGCGAGGGGCAGCGGCACGAGCGCAACGGCCGCGAGCGCCGCGAGCCATGCGAGAGCGGTCAGGCCGAGGTGAAACGCCGGATACAGACGCCGCAGCACCAAGGCGTCGACGCACAGGCTGATCGCAGCCAGCGCGAGCAACGCCAGCATCACCAGCGAGCCGCGGCGCCGCGCGCTCGGCGGCTGCGCCGGCTCGAGCACGCGCCGCGCGCGCGCCTCACGCGTGAGCCAGGTCGCAAGCCACGCGAGGAACACGCCTGCGACAAGCCCCGAGACGACTACGCCCACGCCGCGTCCCGGCAGGTCGCGCACGCGGCGCCCCTCGCTGAGCGTCCAGAGCAGCGTGCTCACGAGCGGTGCGCTGAGCGCTCCGACCACGAGCTGCAGCGGGCGCGTGCGCTTTGGATTGCCGCGCTCGAGCGCGCGCGCGACGCGGCTCGCGCAAAACGCCAACACGCCGCCGAGGGCCGGCAAGCACAAGAGCGCGACCAGCGCGTAGCGGCCGAGCTCACGGCTCGACAGAAACAGCGTGCGATCGCGCGCCACGACGACCGCGATCTCGATCAACGCAAGCAACAGCCCAGCCAGTGCTCCACGCAACATCGCGTTCATCAACCGGCTTCTTCTTTCACGACGGCTCGTTCACTCGCTGCAAGCCGGTCGAG
Source organism: Sandaracinaceae bacterium (assembly GCA_043752225.1). Taxonomy (GTDB): domain Bacteria; phylum Myxococcota_A; class Polyangia; order Polyangiales; family JAFGIB01; genus JAYUYY01. The sequence continues at coordinate 3,348 of JAYUYY010000500.1, forward strand.
CGCGCGGCGCGTATCCGCATGCTCCGGGAGCTCCAAGTCGGGATCGCGATCGGTCAGCTCGTTGGCCAGCTCGCGCGCGCGCACGAGCAAGGGTTGATCGCGGCGCAGGTCGCCGAAGCGAAAGCCGGGCAGGCCGGACTGCTTGCGACCGAACAGCTCGCCGGGGCCGCGTAAGCGCAGATCTTCTTCGGCGAGGTGAAAGCCATCGTGGCAATCGCACAACGCGCGGATGCGCTCGCGCGACAGCTCGCTCGCGGCTTCGTGCACGAGCAAGCACGCGCTGCGCTGGCCTCCGCGACCGACGCGGCCGCGCAGCTGGTGCAGCTGGGCGAGCCCGAAGCGCTCGGCGTTCTCGATCAGGATGCAGTTCGCCGCGGGCACATCGAGGCCGACCTCGACGATCGTGGTCGCGACTAGGACGCGCGCCTCGCCCTTCGAAAAGCGCTCGAGCGCGGATTGCTTGGCCTCGATCGGCAACTGGCCGTGTAGCAGCGCGACACCGAAGCGTTCGAAGCGCACCGACAGCTCGTCGAGCTCCTCGAGCGCCGAGCGCATGCCGGTCTCTTCGTTCGGCTCGATCGTCGGGCACACCACGTACGCTTGGCCGCCGCTCTCGAGCGCGCGCTCGAGTTGGCGCAGCGCATCGCCGCGCTGATCGACGTGGTACGCGCGCGTCACCGGCGGGATGCGCCCGGGCGGCAGCTCGTCGAGCACGCTGGCCGAGAGATCGCCGTAGGCCGCGAGCGCGAGCGTGCGCGGGATCGGCGTCGCGGTCATGACCAGCAAATGCGGCGCGAGCCCTTGCGCGGCCTTGCCGACCAGCCGCAAGCGCTGGCCCACGCCGAAGCGGTGTTGCTCGTCGACCACGACCAAGCCGAGCCGCGCGAACGAAACGCCCTCTGAGAGCAGCGCATGCGTGCCGATCGCGAGATCGACGCGACCTTCCGCCAGCGCCTTGCGCGTCTTCGCGCGATGCGACGCGCGTTCACCGCCGAGCACGAGCGCCGCGCGCAAGCCCATCGCGTCGGCGATCTTCGAGAGCGAGCGAAAGTGCTGCTCGGCGAGGATCTCGGTCGGCGCCATGAACGCGACCTGCGCGCCCGCCGACACCGCGTGCGCCGCCGCGAGCAGCGCGACCGCCGTCTTGCCGCTGCCGACGTCGCCTTGCAGGAGCCGCCGCATCGGCCGCGGCTCGCGCAGGTCGGCGCTGATCTCCAGCGTCACGCGTTGCTGCGCCGCGGTGAGCTGAAACGGCAGCGCTGCTTTTGCGCGCGCCACCGCGGTGTCGATCGGGAACAGTGCCTCGGCGTTGACGCCCTGCTCTTCCACGCGCCGCTGCTGCAGCGTGAGCTCGAGCATGAAGAACTCTTCCATGGCGAGCCGGCCGTGGTGCTCGGTGCGCGCTTCGTTCCAGCGCAAGAGGTCACCCGACTCGAGACCGTCCGGTGGCTCGTGCAACGCGATCAGCGCGGCGCCCATCGCGCCGAGACCTTCGCGCTCACGCATCGCGCGCGGGATCCCTTCGGTTAAGAGACCGCCGCAGCGCTTGACCGCCATCGAGACGATCTTGCGCAACAGCTTCGGCGGCACGCCGGGCACCGGTGCGTAGCGCGGCACGATGCCCGCGCCTTGCGCTTGCGCGTCGGGCTCCACGCGCTCGGTCGTCGGATGCGTGATGCCGACTGCGCCGCGAAAGCTCTCGATCACGCCCGCGACGCGAAAACGCGCGCCGGGCACGAAGCGGTTGAGCAGGCCACCGGGCACGCGAAACCACGCGAGACGTACGCGTGCGCCCTCGCCTGTCGGCAGCTCGGGATCCTCGAGCCAAACTTCGGCCAAGCGCCTGCTCGCCATCCGCGCGCTCACTACGCGTCCCTCAGTGACTTGACGCGCTCCCACCATTAGATCGCGGATCGGCGTGACCTCGCGTTCATCGTAATAACCGAGCGGCAAGAGCCAGACGAGATCATCGAGCACCTGGAGCCCGCGCGCGCGCA
>JAYUYY010000501.1:0-5342 GCA_043752225.1 Sandaracinaceae bacterium
GATGCGCTACGCGCGCGTCCGTAAGGCGAACCGCGCGCCGAGGCCCACCGCGAGCGACGCCGCGGCCCAGAGCAGCTCCTCACCGGACGCCTCGGTGCAGATCCACACGCTCACGGCCGCGCCCAGATAGGGCGCGACGCGCGCAGCGATCGAAGGTTTGCGCGCAGCGAGGTCGCGCTTGCGCATCACCACGACCGCTAAGCACGTCGCGAGGTATTGCACCGAGACCGCGACGTTCGACATCCCGATCAGCGATCGGTAGTCGAACGGGATCACGAGCACCATCGCGATCACGGCGGTCACGACCGTCGCGCGGTGTGGCGAGTCGTAGCGCGGGTGTCGCATGGCGATCGACGCGGGCAAGTGACCATCTTCGGCAGCGGCGAAGAGGTAACGCGGCGTACCGAACGCGCTGCCCGACACGAATCCCAGCGTCGAGACCAAGCCGCCAAACGTGACCAGCGTGCCGAGCCACGGCGACACCGAGAGCGCCGCGTCCGCGAGCGGCGTGCTGGTCTCTGCGCCCAGCTGGTCGTACGCGCCGACCAACGCGGTCTGCACCACCACGTACAAGATCGACGAAGCGATCAGCGAGCCGATGATCGCACGCGGCACGTTGACCTGCGCGGACTTGGTCTCGCCCGCCGGCACGGGCACGACCTCGAAGCCCTGCGCTGCGAACACCGCCATGAAGGTCGCAGCGCCGATCCCTGCGACCGCCGGAAAGGGTGCGGACGGTGCTGCCGCGCTGGTCGCGTGGCTGAACGCGAGCCAGCTGCGCGGCAAGAGCGCGACGATCATCACGAACAGCACCGAGAACTTCGCGATCGTGAACGCATCGATCGCCAGCGCGCCGGGCTGAGCGCCCCAATAGTTGAGCGCGCCGAACAGCGCGATCATCGCGAGCGCGCTGAGCTTGAGCGTGAATGGATCCGCGAGCGCGGGCGCGAGCCGGCCGAGATAAGCCGCCGCGGCCGAAGCGACGGCCGAGAACGAGAACAGCGAGTTCGCAAAGCACATCCAACCGACCGCGAATCCGATCTGCGGTCCAAAGGCATCGCGCGCGTAGACGTACGGGCCACCGGTGCGATCGACACGCGACGACGCCTCGGCGTAGCACCAGGCGATCGGCCACAAGCCGAGCGCGCACAGCGCGAACGCGAGCGGCGACCACACGCCCATCTCGCGGTACAGGTCATCGGGCAGCGCGAAGACGCCCGAGCCGACGATCGCGTTGAGGCCGATGCAGACGACGTCGAAGAGCCCGAGTGTTCGTCGCATGCGGAGCTAGAGCATCTCTTGGATGCAGCCGCGTTTCCAGATCGAGGCACGCGCGCGGAGCTGCTCGGCTCGCGCCATCGGCGCGCCCATCCACGCTCGCGAGCGGTTTGTTTTGTCCGCGCGAACATGGGTAGAGTCCCGCCCCCGTGACGCCATCCGAAGCTGTCGACCTCCAGTATCCGTCCTTCGCGCTGCGCGAGCGGCTCTACATCGTGCTGGCGGCGATCTTCTTGACCGCGCTGATCGTGGCGGATGTCACGGCCGGCAAGTTCTTCTCGGTCGGCGGTCTCGCGATCTCGGTCGGCGTGATCCCGTTTCCGATCACGTTCATACTCACCGATGTCGTGAACGAGTACTACGGCCGTCGCGGCGCGCGCTTCCTCACGTACATGGGCATGTCGATGTTGGTGTTCGCCTTTGCGATCATCTACGTCGCGCGCCTCTTGCCCGTCGCCGCGCTCTCGCCGATTCCGCAAGCGCCGTTCGATGCCGTGTTCGGCCAGTCGTTTCGGTTCTTCAGCGGCTCGCTGGTCGCGTACACGCTCGGTCAGCTCACTGACATCTACGCGTTTCAGTTCTACAAGCGGCTCACCCACAACAAACACCTCTGGCTGCGCGCGACCGGCTCGACGGCCATCAGCCAGATCATCGACACCTCGGTGGTCACATCCGTCGCGCTCTTCGGCACGATGGCGTTCAAAGACATCGCGGCCGTGATCGGTGTTAGCTACGTCTACAAGATGGTCGCCGCAATCTTGCTCACGCCGCTCTGCTACCTCGCGCACGAGATTCTCACCGACCGTTTGGGCATCGCGCCCGCGCCGGTCGAAGCTCGTTAGTCTTCTCCGCGCTTCTTGCGCATCGAGTGCGTGACCTTGTCCGGTGCGGCGACGCCGCGGCCGATCGAGCCGCTGCCGAAGCGCGCGGTGATTGCGTCCATCGCGGCGCCGAGCTTGCCGTGCTTCTCGTCCTTCTGCTCGGCGAACAGCGAGAGCTGCTGACCGGCCGGCTCGAGCGAGCTGAGCGAAACGCCGAGCAGGCGCAGCGCATCCGTCACGTGCGCCGCATCCCAGAGCGCGATCGCCGTCTTGCGGATCACCGCGGCGTCGTGGGTCGCTTGCGCGAGCGTCTTGCTGCGCGTGAGCAGGGGATAGTCCGGCTCGTCATCACCGGTCGGCACGCGGCTCGCGCCTTTCGCAGTTGCGCGCGCGCGGCCGAGCTTTAGCTTGAGCGTCACCGTGCGACCTGCGAGCTGATCGTGGCGCAGCCTCCGCGCGACCGCTTCCGAGTGTCCGGTGATCGCGGCGGTGATCGCATCGCGTTCGCGCACGTCGCGCTCGAACGTGCTCTCTTCGCCGTAGCTCTTGGCATCGCGATTCGCTTCGACCGGCCGGTCGTCTTCACCGCGCGCGCGCTTTTGCAGTTCTTCGGCGCGGTCGCCGATCACCGCTCGCAGCGCGCGCAGATCCGAATGCGCCAGATCTGCGAAGGTCGCAAAGCCCGCGGCGAGCAGCGTTTGCTCGGTGACCGGCCCGATGCCCCACAGCTTGCGGATCGGCAGCGGATCGAGCAGCGCGCGCTCGTCCTGCGCGCGCACGCGCAACAGACCATCCGGTTTACCGAGCGAGCACGCGATCTTCGCGACCAGCTTGCTGCGCGCGATCCCGCACGACACCACGAGCTGTGTCTCCTCGCGCACGCGCTCTTTCAAGTGCTTTCCGAGCGCCTCGGGTGATCCGAACAAGTGCACCGATCCCGTGACATCCAAGAACGCTTCGTCGAGCGCGATCGGCTCGATCACCGGCGTCAGCTCCTCGAACACGCGGTGGATCTGTTCCGAGACCGCGCCGTACTTCTTCATGTCCGACGGCAAGAAGATCGCTTCGGGGCACAGCTCGCGCGCTCGAAAGCCCGGCATCGCGCTGCGCACGCCGAACACGCGCGCTTCATACGAGGCCGCCGCCACCACGCCGCGCCGCGCCCCCGCCCCGACGATCACCGGCTTGCCGCGCAGCTCCGGCCGATCGCGCTGCTCGATGGACGCGAAGAACGCATCCATGTCGGCGTGCAAGATGACGCGCTCCGGGGCCGCCACGATTACTTCTCGGGCTCGTCGCGAAACGCGATCAACTGCAAGTTAACCAGCGCCGCCACTTCGCTCGGCTCGGATGCCGCCACGATCGTGCGCAGCTCGCGAAACGTCGAGCGCAAGAGCTCGCGCACGCGCGCCAAGTCGGCGTGGTTCACCGAGAACACGTTGTATGCGAACAAGTCCGTGGCATCGCCGCGACCGTGACGCGCGAGCGCGACCGCGCACCAATGCGCGAGCAACGGGCGCACCGCCGCTGGATCGGAGCGCGTGTCGACGGTCAGCGTGCCGGCCACGCGGTAGTGCGCGCCGTCTTCCTGCACGATGCCCGCCGCTGCGAGCCGCTCCACGCAGCGCGCGATGTCCTGCTCGTTCACGTCCAGCTGCGCGCCGATCCACGCTGCGTCGTGCGCCGCGCGCGCGCGATACGTGGTCGTCTCGATCAAGCGCAGCACGGCCTCTGTCCACGGCTCTTCGAACGCCAATCGCTTGGCCGCTGCCGCGGTGCGATGGCGCGCGAACAACGTCGGCACGTTCTCGATCGCCACCAGCTCCGCGACCAGATCCGGCAAGCGACCGGTGATCGCGTCGATCAAGCGCAAGAAGTCCGGCAAGCGCGGCTCGGCCTCACCGCGCAGCCAACGCGCGATCGCAAAGCGCGAGCGATCGGCGCGGCCCGCCACCTCGCCGATCGGCGTCGATCCTCGCAACGCGGAGAGCCAGCCCGCGAGCTGCAGCGGCGCACCTGCGACCAACTCGCTTTGGGTCGGCGGCTTCGCCGCGTGGAAGCGGCCGAGCGCATCGCTCACGTCGATGCCCGCGCGACAGGCCGCGCGCAGCGCCTCAGCCGCGGTCGGAAAGCGCCGGCCGTTCTCCCAATCCGTGATCGGGTTCGCGCGGTAGCCGAGCCGTCGCGCGAACGCGACCTGCGAGCGCTTTCCGCGCACCGCCCGCATCAGCTCGCTGGCGGCACTCTCCGCGAGCTCATCGGCGCGCTCTTCTTCGAGCAGATTGGGGTCGGGTAGCTCTGAGGGAAAGTCAGCGGGAAAACCAGACGGAAAGCTCGACAGGCCCGTGCTGGAGGGGCTCGGCGGTGTAGAACCGCGTCGTTTGCGGCTTCGAGGCATAGTCGTTTCCCACTATTGCACATCAGACCGCGAAGATGGCACATGTAATGTTCGAATACGGGCCAGAAACGGATGCCGGGTAGGTGATGAGCATGCATGATGAAAAACGCGAGGTGCGGGTGGAGAGCGGGCTCACAAACCGTCGGGGGCAAGGCGTGAAGCGCAGAGCGTGGAGCAATCTGGCGTCGGTCGTGCGGCTGCTTGCGGTCGCGCTGATCGGGCTCGGCTCCTTATATGGATGCAGCGGTCCTCAAACCGGCGGGCAATCCGGGACCGAGGTTTGCGGTGACCAGCCCTTCGACACGTTCATGACGCGCCAGACGTGCGCGTGCGCGAACGCGGGCTCGAACAGCGCCGTGCGTGGCCGCGTGCTCGCGATCGACGAGGCCTCGGCGCGAATCGAGGTCCTTGAAGCGCTGGCCAGCGCGCCAGGCATCGAGGCACCCATGGTCGGTAGGGAGATCAGCGGCACGCTGCTCGGTTGCTCGGCCGGCGCCGTGCTCGCGGTCGGCGACGACGCGGTCGTGCTCTATCAAAGTGGTGATCCGGACGCGGGCCTCGGCGCAAGCTTGATTGTGCTGCCGGCGAGCGATCCGGTCGTGATCGGCGAGCTTGGCGAAGAGCAGAGCCTCGCGCGCGACGCGATCGACACGCTGCTCGACTACACGCGCTGCATGGAGTGGGTTGGCGCGTTCGACGGCGACACGGATGCCGGACTGACCGAGATCACCGCGACCGCAGACACGCAGCTCGACGCGCCGGTCTCGTGCGAGGTGCCGTCCGAGTACTGACGGCGACGATTTTTCTCCAGCGGCGGGTTACGAGCGGCTACTTCCCCCGGGGCC
>JAYUYY010000502.1:0-5333 GCA_043752225.1 Sandaracinaceae bacterium
TCCTCGAAGGCCGGCCGATGCCCGGCTTGCAGGCGGTCCGACCGTGAAGCCCGAGGTGCGGCGCCCCTTCATCGCGGGCAACTGGAAGCTGCACAACACGCTGCTGGAGACGCGCGCGTTGATCGCTGCGCTCCAGGATCAGTTGTCCCCCGATGCGCCCGATGCCGCGGTCGAGGTCGCGGTCGCGCCCGTGTTCACCGCGCTCGCGACCGCGCACGCGCAGATCGGCAAGAGCGCGATCGGGCTTGCGGCCCAGGACTGCTTCGAGAAGGCGAGCGGCGCGTTCACCGGAGAGGTCAGCGTCGCGTTGCTCGCCGATGTCGGCTGCACGCACGTGATCGTCGGCCACTCGGAGCGCCGCGAGCTGTTCGGCGAGACCGACCAGAGCGTCGCGCGCAAGACCGTCGCGGTGCTCGAAGGCGGGCTTACGCCGATCGTGTGCGTCGGTGAGACGCTCGCCATTCGGCAGGCCGGTCCGGGCAAGGCGGAGCAACACGTGCTCGCGCAGCTCGACGTGGTGCTGAGCGCGCTCGCTGCGCTCTCGGAAGCCGATCGCGCTCGCGTGGTCATCGCGTACGAGCCGGTCTGGGCGATCGGCACCGGCCGCACCGCCACGCCCGCCGATGCCCAGGCCGTCCACGCCGCGATTCGCGGTCGCCTGTCGGAACGCTGGGGTGCTCTTTCCGAGCGCACCCGGATTCTCTACGGTGGCAGCGTCAAAGCCGACAATGCAGCGGCTTTGCTCGGTCAGCTTGATGTAGACGGCGCGCTGGTGGGCGGCGCGTCGCTGGATGTAGCAGCCTTCACCGCCATCGTGGCGGCGGCTCGTACGGTTTGCGCAGCGTGAGCTCACGCCTTTTGACAGGACATCGGTAGCGTCATGGTCACCTTCCTCACCGTCCTCTACGTGCTCGTTTGTCTGTTCTTGATCCTCGTCGTGCTGCTCCAAGCAGGCCGCGGCGGCGGCATGGGCGCGGCTTTCGGCGGCAGCAGCCAATCCGTGTTCGGCGGCGCGGGCGCAGGTAACTTCCTGCAGCGCCTCACGGTCGTGATGGCCGCACTGTTCATGATCCTGTCGGCCTCGCTCGCGTATTTGTCGTCGAGCTCGGACAAGGCGCTCGAAGCCGCCGATATTGCTGTGAAGGCCCGCGAAGAAGCGCGCAAGGTCTCGGACGAGAAGGCCAAGAAGACCGCAGAGCCGGGCCCCGCGAGTACGCCGGAAGAAGGTGCGGCTCCGATCCAGGTCTTGCCGATCGAAGGCGCAGAGCCGATCGAAGGCGCTGCCGCTCCGGTCGAAGGCGCACCGGAAGGCGCTGCCGCTCCGGTCGAAGCGGCTCCCGAAGCGGCCCCCGAAGCCGCGCCGAGCAAGCCCGCTGCACCGGTTGAAGGCGCAGCAGCGCCCCAGAAGCTGCGCATTCGCAGCGCCACGCCGGGAGCCGCTCCGATCGAGCTCGTCCCGGTCGACAAGATCCCCGAAGGCGCCACGCCGATGCCCGCGCCCCAAGCGGCCGCACCCGCACCCGCCCCTGCAGCTGAGCCGGCGCCCGCGCCTGCTCCGACGCCTGCACCCGCTCCGGCTCCGTAGTCTGATTACCGCGGCAGGTGAATCGGCTCGCGCCGTTCGAGGCGTAGCAACGCTTCTTCGGCGTCATCCGTGTAGTTGCGATGCCCGTGCTGCGCTGCGAGGTCGAGCACCTCGCGCAAGCGCGCGCGCGCTATTTCCAAGCTGCCGCGCTGCTGCTCGATCACGGAGAGGTAGTACTTGCCTTGGATCACGTCCCAGACGAACTCGTTCTTCTCGGCGTACTCGACCGCTTGGATCACGCGCGCGCGACCTTCGATCGATGAGAAGCGGGTCGCGTCGATGAAGCCGAGCGCGCTCAAGCTCGACATCTGCAAGCGCGTGTAGCCATTCTCAAGCGCGACCTCGTAGCTCTGCCGCAGCGCTGCAAACGCGCGCCGGTGATCGCCCAAGCGCAAGAACGCTTCGCCCATGTTGTGCGCGTTGAGCGCGGCTTCGTAGTGCAGGCCCGCTTCACGCGCGACCTCCATCGCCATGCCGGCCGCGCGCGCCGACGCCTCTTGGTTGCGCGCGTGATAGTGGATCTGCGACTCGAGCCGGTGGATCTGGCTCATCACCAGCGGGTCGTGCGTGCCTTCGGCGATCCGCCGGCACTCGACGTGGGTCTCGAGCGCGGACTGGTTGTCGCCCATGCGCGCGTAGGTGAGCGCGAGCGGTAAGAGGCAGCGCAGCTCGGCCACGCGCTCGCCTGCGTTCCGGCTGAGCGTGAGCGCCTCGCGCAACAGGCCGACCGCCTTTTCGAATTCGCCGCAGCGCGCGTTCGCGTCGGCGGTCGCGACCAGTACGTCGCGCGACAGCTCCCAGTCCGGCACGCTGCGCGCGATGTGCTGCGCTTGATCGAGCCAGCGCCGGCCCTCTTCGACGCGCGAGGCCGCGATCAACATCCGCCCGCGCCACATGCAGAAGCGCGCGATGTGCCGATCGGATCGCACGCCTTCGGCGGCCTTGATCGCGCGGTCCATCCACTCGGCGCCTTGCAAGAGATTGCGGTTGCGAAAGCACAGGTCGGCGAGGCGCTCGTAATGATCGAGCAGCGCGTCGCGCTCCTCGCCGGTGCTCGCGGCGACCAGATCGATCGCGCGCCGCAGCTCGTGGATCGCCGGATCGAGCGCGCCTTCGTCCTCCAGGCGATCGACCGCGCGCAGGAGATACTGAACGGCCTGGGGATCGTTGTTGGCCTCGTGGTAGTGGCGCGCGAGGCGCTCGGCCATCTCGTCGAGACGCTCCGGGTAGAGCGCGACGATCGCTTCGGCGAGCGCTGCGTGGATCTCGCGGCGTGCGGGCAGCGGCACGCCTTCGACCAGCACTTGCTGCACCAGGCCGTGCGCGAACATGTGCTCGTTGGAGCCGCGCCCGACGACGATGCCCTGCATCTGTGGCGATTCAATCGCGGCGGTCACGCTGCGCACGTCTTCTTGCGCGGCGACGGCGACGATCTCGGCGTGGAAGCGCTCGCCTTCGAGCGCTGCGACCTGGAGCACGTAGCGCTCGAGCGAGCCGAGCCGAGCGATCCGCGACGCGACGATGCCGCGTAACGTCTTGGGCACCTCGACCTGCGCGACCGCAGGGTTGTAGCGGACTTGTCCATCGACGAACGTGACCGCACCCGAGCCCTGCAAGGCCTTGAGATGCTCTTCGAGATGAAGCGGGTTGCCCGCGGCCTTGGCGCTCACCTCGCGCAACAGATCGAACGGGATTTCTTCGGCGCCGAGTCGCGTCGCGGTCAGCCGCGCGGTGTCCTCGTCGCTCATGCCGAGCAAGCGCACTTCATGGAACGTCGGCAGGTCGGCCCACGGCGGCCGATAGCCGGGGCGGTAACACAGGAACACACCGATCCGTGCCGCTGAGACCGCGCGTAGCATGTCCGCGACGATCGCCTCGGAATCCTGATCCATGTACTCCGCGCCATCGAACGCGAAGATCGTGAGCCGGTCTTCCGCGAGCTTGCGGATGATGCGCAAGAGCGCTGCCTTGAGCGGCCGCCGTCCATCGCGGCGCTGCGCTGCCGATGGCAAGCCGAGCGCGGTCGCAACCGCCGCCTGCTCGATCGAGAGCAAGCCGAGCTCGCGCAGGCGCGTCGTGCGATCGCGCAGCAGCGACTCGGGATCGAACTCATCGACGCCGAGCACCGCGCGCAGCATTTCTTGAATCGCGCTCTGCGGCAGCTCGCGCATCTGGGGCGTGAGCGTCGCGACGTGCAACCCAACGTTGTGCCCCGCGAGCCCGAGCCTGCGCATGGTCTCGACCAGCAAGCGCGACTTGCCTGCGCCCGCTTCGCCGTGCAGGCCGATGATCTGCAGCGTGCCTTGGTTGGCTTGTGCTAGGCACTCGCCGACCAGGCGCAGCTCTTGGCGACGACCGATGAAGCGCCCGTACGCCTCGTTGATGCTGCGCTCGCTCGCGAGCAGATGCGCGTCTTCGGCTTGGCGGCCCGCGCCCACCAAGCGAAAGCGCGCGCGCAGCGACTTCTCGCTCTCGGCGTCGGTGAGGATCTGGCCCTCACCGGTCTTTGCGAGCAAAGTAGTCGCGGTCTCGCACAGCGCGCGGAACGCGTCGTCCTTGAGCAAGCCGCCATCGAGATCGAGCAACACGCGCCCGGTCGAGATCGCGAGCGCCATCGAGGTGGTGCGCCCCGATTCACCTGCCGCTGCGGTGCCCGCGCGCGTGAGCTTGAGCGCGCAGCGCGCCGCGTGATCGGCGTCGCGGCCGTCCGGCTCCATGTGACCGAACAGCGCGATGCCGCCGCGCACGCCCGTCTTGTCGTGCAGCTCGGGCTCGCGCAGCAAGTTGCCGCCGAAGCGCTCGACCAGGTGCGTGACCGTGTCGTCGCGGATCGAATCGTCGGCCGAGAGCCCGATCGCGAGCACGGTCACGTCGCGCCATTCGGTGCGCTCACGCTTGGCTTGGGAGGCCGTAATGCTCGCGCCGCCATCGCGCCGCGGCGGCTGCTTGCGGCCGCGCTCGACGCGCGTGCGATCGGGCAGCGGCTCATCGAACGCAGTGACCTCGAACACGGCCTCGAAGCGATCGGTCGGCCGTGCGCCGTCCTCGCCTGCCGCGCGCATCGATGACAGGTGCTCGCCGAGGTCGCGCGCGCTGACGCGCCGTCCGGTGCTGTAGAGGTACTGGATCAGATCTTCGTAGAGGTCGCCCGCGTTCGCGTAGCGATCATCGGGAGCGAACGCCATCGCCTTGCGCACGATGCGCCCGATGTCTTCGTGCAACCCGGGCACGACCTCTTCGATCGGCGTCACCGTGCCTTCGCGGATGCGCTGCAGCGTGTCGTAGGTCGAGCTCTCCTGAAACGGGTTGCGGCCCGCGAGCGTTTCGTAGAGCAGCGTGCCCGCACTGAAGATGTCGCTGCGCGCGTCGAGCCGGCCGCCCGCGAGCTGCTCCGGGGACATGTACGCGTACTTGCCCTTGATCACGCCGAGCTCGGTGACCTCGCGCGCGGCGTTGCGCGCCTTAGCAATGCCGAAGTCGGTGAGCTTGACCTCGCCTTCCCAGCTCAACAGCACGTTCTGCGGCGATACGTCGCGGTGGATGATGTGCAGCGGCTGCATCTCGGCGTCGCGCTGGCGATGCGCGTAATCGAGACCTTTGGCGAGCTCGCTGATCACGAACACGCCGAGCTCGGGCGACGGGCGGCGCTGAGCCTTGCGCGAGCGCGACAAGAGCATCGCGAGGTCCATGCCCGCGACGTATTCCATCGCGATGAAGTAGCTGCCCTCGGTCTTACCGAGGTCGAAGA
>JAYUYY010000503.1:0-5327 GCA_043752225.1 Sandaracinaceae bacterium
CGAGCGCATCGCGACACGGTTTCTCGAGGCGAGCCGCGAGCTCTCCGCACATACGTTCGAGCATCGCGCGCGGAAAGCGGTCGAGCATGAGGTGCACCGGGCCTTTAGGCGTCGCACCGAGAAACGGTACGTTGACCGCGGTCACATCGAGCGTCGAGAGCTGACACTTGGTCTGCTCGGCGATCTCGTTCAAACGCTGCAACACGGTGGGATCGGTGGACGCATCGAGGCTCGACTGGGTGCGCAGCTTGTCGAGCAAGTAGCGAACGATGCGCGCGTCGAAGTCGTTGCCGCCCAAGAACGGATCTCCGGCGGTCGCGAGCACCTCGAAGACATCGCCGGTCTTGCGCAGGATGCTGACGTCGAACGTGCCGCCGCCGAGATCGAAGACCGCAAACGTTTGATCCGCTTCTTGGCCGAGCCCGTACCCGAGCGCGGCCGCGGTCGGCTCGTTGAGAATGCTATCGACGACCAGACCCGCGATGGTTCCAGCGTCTTTCGTGGCCTGGCGCTGATGATCGTTGAAGTACGCGGGTACGGTGATGGTGGCCGAAGTGACTTCGCTGCCGAGCACCTCTTCTGCGATCCCTTTCATCTCCAGCAGCACGAGCGCAGCGATCTCCTGCGGGCTGCGCGCACGGCCCCCCGCTACGATCCGCGCATCGCCGTTTTCGGCGGCTAGATGGCGTACGGGATCAGCTTTGCCCACTCCACGATCTGCGGCTCGTCGTGCTTGCGTCCCATCAAGCGCTTGGCGGCGAACACCGTGCCTGTTGGATTCAACGCGGCCCTACGCTGCGCGGGCGCGCCTACGATCGCGCGATCGTTTTCGTCGAATGAGACGACTGACGGAGTGATCCGCGCGCCGTCGCGATTGGGGATCACGCGCGCGCCGCGACCATCCCAAAACGCGACGCAGCTGTTCGTGGTGCCCAAGTCGATCCCGATCATCGTCGTCACGCATCAACCTCCGCGTTTGAAGAGCCGGGCAAATAATGATTTTTCGGTCGCAACGCCGAGTCGTGCGACTTCCGCGCTCGCCTCCGCGTGTGTCGCGCTGTGCTCCAGCACTTTGCGATACGCGGCCAATGCGCGTTCCTGATCGCCCGCCGCTTTGTGTTTCCGCGCGCGCGCGATCTCGAGCCATATGAGTGCCTCGGCGTGATCGGGCGCATCCGCGAGGACGTCAGTGAGCTGCGAGATGACCGCGTCGTACTGGTGATACTGCAAGAGCTCGGTGGCTGCCGACGTCGCCACGTCGGCGCGCGTGCGCACGGTGCGCGGCGTCGCGCCCGCGGCTTGCGGGATCTTGTGAGAACCAGTCAGCCGGCCGTATGCGGTTTGAATGCGCACGAAGATGTCGCTGGCGATTTTCGATGCCCGAGGCGAGCGATAACGGGCGAAGCGGTGCGGGTGATAGCGCTGCGCGAGCGCTAGATACGCTTTGTGAACTGCCTGATCGTCAGCGGTGCGATCGAGCCCAAGCACACTGAAGTCGTCTTGCTGACTGAGCGCGAAGAGATGCTTCTCGAGATCGGCCACGATCTGATCTGCGCGTGGCGCTTGCGTAGCCTTGGGCTGTGCTCGTCCGACCGGCATAATGGGTGACGTTCGCCGAACCCCGTTCGAACGCAGCGAGCGCGTCAGCTCCAGCGAGTATCGCAAGGCGCGCGAACGCCGTCGAACGTATGCATCAGGCGCTCGTTGGTGCCGCCGTACGTCGAGGTGCGTCGCTGAGCACGATTGCGCTGAGAGATTGCGTGGTCGCTCCGAGGCCGTGACGCTATGCTTTGGACCTTCGGCATGCTTCACGACACGGAAGGAGATCGAGCGCAAAGCGAGGACTTGACCGTCGCAGGTCGTCCCAAGCGCCAGCGGTCCAACTCGTCGGCGCCACAGAGCAGCGAGAGCCGACTCATTCCACTCGCTTCGACGCTGCCATCTTCGGCGACGACGTCGGGCACGCCGCAAACGCTCGGCAGTCGCAGCGGAAGCGGCAGCACCTCCGCGGGCATGAACGAGGTCCTCGAGGCGGAGGAGGCGACCCGCGCTCACGGCTTCGCACGCGTAATCGCATTGGTCTGTTTCGCCGTCGCGCCTGCGGTCGCGCTCATCGGCGGAGATCCCTGGTCGACGAAAACCTGCGTCGCTGCGTTGCTAGCGATGGCCGCGACGTCGGCGCTCACGTGGCATCGCACGCGCACCGCGCTCGGTACGAGGCGCTACGACCGCAGGCTCTTACGCTTCCACGGTTGGTCGCTCGCGCTCGGCGCGGTGTTCGTCGAACACTATTGCGGGTTCTTTTCGCCGGTGACGGTCGTCGTGACTCTCGGAATCTACTACTTCGGCCAATCGGTCGATCGAGTCAGCTCGTGGCTCTTGCCGTTCGCGACCATCGGCTCGTACGCGCTGCTCGCGACGCTCACTGCGTTCGGGGTTCTGGAAGACAAAAGTCTTTTTCCCGCAACCGATTCGAGCGCGGCGGCCCATGCGCTAGCGATCGTGGCGTGCACCGCGATCCTGGTTTTGTCGGCTTCGCTCGCGCGGCTGTCGCGTGCCGCGCTGCACGAAGCGCTGGATGCATCGCGGGACGCGGTGTTGCTCGCTCAACAGCGCGCAGCTCAGCTGGCCGAGGCTAACCACCAGTTAGACCGCGCGTTGTGCGTCGCCGTCGGTAAGCCGGGGCGTCACACGGGGCAAGTCGCCGGCGACCACACGCTGGGCGTGGTGATCGGCGTGGGCGCGATCGGCGAGGTCTACGAAGCAAGCCACGTCGAATCGGGAGACGCGGTCGCGGTGAAGCTGTTGCAAGTCGACGCGCTCGAGCGGCCTGATCTCACGGAACGGTTCCTGCGCGAAGGCGCGATCGTGCGCTTGCTCGACAGCCCACATGTGACGCGCGTGATCGCGGTCGGTCGCCTGAGCGACGGCGCGCCATTCCTCTCGATGGAGCTGCTGCGCGGACGCGATCTCGCGACGCGCTTGCGCCAAGAGGGCAAGCTCGCGATGCCCGAGGTCGTGCGCCTCGCGCAGCACATGGCCGCGGCGCTCGAGTGCGCCCACGCGGCCGGCGTCGTGCACCGCGATCTGAAGCCGCTCAACGTGTACGAAGCCGAACAGCCCGAGGGCGGGACGCTCTTCAAGGTCCTAGACTTCGGCATTTCCAAGCTCGAGAGCTCGACCGGCACGCTGACCCAGCACGGTGTGATCGGTACGCCTGGTTATATGTCTCCCGAGCAAGCGCGCGGAGCGGAGGTCGATCACCGCAGCGATGTGTTCTCGATGGGGGTCGTGCTGTATCGAGCAGCAAGCGGCCAGCCCGCGTTCACCGGCGACAGCACTCCGCAGATTCTCTTCGACATCGTCTACAAGAACCCGACGCGGCCAAGCTTGGTGGCGCGCGAGCTTCCGCGCGACGTCGACTACGTGTTGGCGTTGGCGCTCGCCAAGGATCCGAAGCAGCGCATCCAGAGCGCTCGCGAGCTCGCGTCCGCGATCGCCGATGCCGCCCATGGTCAGCTTTCGAGTGAGCTGCGATCGCGCGGCCATGCGTGCTTGCGCAAGCACCCGTGGGGCAAATCCCTCGCGGACATGGCGCGCGCAAACGTCTGAAGCGGGTAGAGTCCCGCCGATGACCGCGACGCAGTCTGGTTTGGGCGTGCTGCAAGTTGAGCCGATCGGCGTGATCCACTCGCCATTCCGCGACCGTCACAGCGCGCCGCGGCAACCCTCGTTGGCTGAGAACGTCGAGGCCACGATCGAGCTGCTGCCGCGCGCCGAGCTCGAGCACGGGCTCGCCGACATCGAGGCGTGGTCGCACCTGTGGGTGATCTATTGGTTTCACCTCAACTCGCATTTCCGGCCCAAGGTCGAGGCGCCGCGCAGTGAGAAGCGCCGCGGCGTCTTCGCGACACGCGCACCTTACCGGCCCAACCCGATTGGATTGAGTGCGGTCGCGCTGCTGCGTGTCGAAGGCCGCGTGCTCCACGTGCGAGGCCTCGACATGATCGACGGCACGCCGGTGCTGGATATCAAGCCGTACGTGCCCTACACGGACCACGTGGCTGCGAACAGCGGCTGGCTCGAGACGGGTGGTCGAGGCGTCGATCCGGGGCCGAGCTTCGAGGTCAGCTACGAGCCACCCGCGCGCGCGCAGCTCGACTGGCTGCGCGAGCATGCGAGCTTGGATCTCGAGGCCGCGATCACGCGCATCTTGTCGACGGGGCCGGTCCCGCACCCGTATCGGCGTATTCGCCGCGACGGTGAAGGCTTTCGTCTGGGGCTCCGCGATTGGCGTGTGCGCTTCGTCATCGACGGTAAGCACGTGCGCGTCACCGAGATCGCGTCGGGCTACAAGCCGCGGGTGCTCGCCGATCCCGCCGCGACTCCGAACGCAGAAACGGCGCTCGAAGCACACCGCGCTTTCGTCGCGGTCTTCGAGCGCCGCTAGGCGCACCGTTCAAATCCGAACGCTTACTTGCCGAAGTACTTGAGCTGCTGCTTGTCGGCGTACTTGAGCGCGATGGTCTCCGCCTTCTCGACGAGCGCTTGGGTGTAGATGCGACCGACCAGGCGGCGGCGAAGCTGCTTGCCGGCCTCCCACCACTCCGCCTCGTTCTCGGCTTCCATCGGCTTGAGGCCGCGCTTGGCAAGGCGATCGAAGGTCTTGTCGTCCATCTTGCGGATGTCTTCTTGGCCTTGCTTGGCGCGCTCGTCGATCAGCGAGCTGACGGCTTCCTTGGCGCCATCCGGCAGCGGATCCCATGCGCCGCGACGATATACGATCGCGCCGCTGATGAAGCCGAGACCCTGCGCCGACATGTAGTTCGCCGTGCGGTGCCACTGAAGAGCGGCCGCGAGGATCGCCGTGCCCCAGTACGTGTCGATCATGCCGGTCTGCATGCCGCCGTAGACCTCTGCGATGTCGAGCGGAACGCCGGTCGCGCCGATCTGCTTGTAGAACTCCTTGAGCATCTCGCTCTCGGGATAGAGCCACGGGCGGATCTGTTTGAAGTCGGCGATCTTGGTGACCTTCTGCTTCGAGAACAGACGAAGGCGGCCGATGTCGCCCCAAACCAAGACCTTGTAGCCGTTCTTGTAAGCCTCGGTCTCGAACTGCGGCGTGAGCTCCTTACGCACCGCGTCGACCTGCGTGTAGTTGCGGAAGAGCGCCGGCGTTTGCAGCACCAAGCACTCGCGAACAAAGGAGCTCAGCACGTCGAGGCTGAGCGGAGTGCCGTCGATCTGGCCCGTGCGCATCTTGCGAAGCACGTCCTTCTCGCCGCCCGCTGCGCCACCCCAATACACGCGGACTTGCACCTTGCCGT
>JAYUYY010000504.1:0-5325 GCA_043752225.1 Sandaracinaceae bacterium
ATCCAACGCTCGCGGTCGAGATCACCGCGCTGGCAGGCCAAGCGCGCATGCGCGACGCCTCCGATGTCGAGCGCGCGATCGACATGAGCTCGCTGATCGGCGAAGGCGTGGCGATCGAAACCGGCTCGCATGCGGAGCTCGATCTCGCGCTCGGCACTGCAGCCGCAATCCGCTTCGATGCGGATACCAAGGCTGGGCTCGAGGTGCTGCGCGAGCATCGCGTGGTGATTCGGCTCGACGCCGGCCAAGTCGCCAACGCGGTCGCACCGCGCGGAGCCGATCAGAGCTACGAGGTGCTGGCGCACGGAAACCGCGTGGTGGTGCGCGGCACGCTGTTCGCGGTCCGGATCGCGGCCGACGGGGAGCTCTCCGTGCAATGCGATGAGGGCTCGGTCGCGATCATCGGAGCCGACGGCGTGACCCGCGATGTGCTGCGCGCGCCTGCGCAGTGGAGCGAGCGCGGCGGCTTGACCGGGCTGACCACCGCGATCGCCAAAGGCCGCGAGCATCGGCCCGTGGATCGTCCGCAGCCGCACGTCCCGAACGCGGCGCTGCTCACGCTGCCGGGCATGCCGTTGGTGACGGCCTGGGAGCTCGGCGAGCAAGTCCATCGCGGCGGCGAGTTGCACATGCGGGTGCCTCCGGGCGAGCTCGATGTCACCGCCTTGCTGGCCAACGGACGCCGCGAGACCGTCCGGCTCATGATCGATCCGCTGGGCACCCGGGTCGGCCCCGCAGACTTGCCGTTCATGCGGGCGCGTCAGCCCGCGCCGCGCGGCGAAGGCGATCCAAGCGCGGTGATCGGCAACGCATCCGCGGTGATTCAAGCCGGCAGGCCCGCGCTTCAGCGTTGCTACGAGCGCAGTCTCAAGAACGAATCCAGCGGATCACTTTCGCTGCGTTTGGGCGTCGTGCTCGATTCGCAAGGCCGCGTGCGCAAGGTGGAATCGGCCCTGGCCGACGGCTCGACCGGAGCCTTGCCGCCTGCGCTGGTCGAGTGCATTCGCACGACGGTCAGCCATCTGCGGTTTCCGCCGCCCGGCGCCGACGGCGCGCGGCTCGAAGCTCCGCTGCGCTTCCAGCTTCGGCGGTAGGCCATTTCTTGGGCCAGTCGAGCGCATTGTCCTACAGTGTAGGCAATGTCGACGCATGGGTCTGGGATACGACTGCTGCGGGTTCTGCTTTGTGCCGGCGCGCTCGCGGCGGGCGCTGGAGCCGCGGAGCTGCGCGCGGCCGTGTTGCCGCCGGAAATGGCGCGGCCGCAGGTGCCGATCCGCGATGCCTCTAACGAGCGCGCCCAGCCGATCGTGCTGCGCGTAGAGCCGTTCCGAGTTCCGTCGGCGGCACTCGCCTCGATCGACGCCCCATTTTCACGCTCGCGCTCGGGTCTGGGCGAGGACTATCGCGACGGCGCGATCATCACCGGCGCAACGCCGCATCGCTTGATCCTGTTCACGTTCGACGACGGCCCCGACCACCGCACGACCCCGATGCTATTGGACCGGCTCGATGAGGCCGGGATCCGCGCGGTGTTCTTCCTGGTCGCCAATCGCTTCGCGGGCACGACGCCTTTCGAGCGCAAGGACGCCGCTGTCGCGCGCGAGATCGCGCGGCGCGGCCACTTGGTCGGCAACCACACGCTCGATCACGCGCAGCTGCCGTTGCTCGATGAAGAAGCCGCGCTGCACCAGATCATCTCGGCCGAGGCGATCTTCGAGGATGTTCTCGGTGGCCGTCCTTGGCTGTTCCGTCCGCCGTTCGGCGCGCACTCGCAGCGCATCGATTCGCTGCTCGCGGAGCGCGGCTACACGTCGATGCTTTGGAATCTCGGTGGCGGCGACTTCCAGGTGCGTTCGGCACAAGAGGTCTTCGACACGTGGCAAAAGGTGTTTGCGCGGCGCGAGATCGAGAACGGCGACCGCGGCGGAATCATCCTCCTGCACGACACCTATTCTTGGAGCGTGGACGCGTTCGAGCGCATCGTCTCTTTCCTACGCGCGCGCAACTGCGAGTTGCTGGCATCGAGCGAAGAGCTCTACGACTTCGTCGACGACCCCGCGCTCTTTTACGTCCCGCGCGGCGCCGGCCAGCCCGGCGACACGCTCGCGCCGCCCGCCCAGCTGGCGCCGGCTGTGCTCGAAGCTCGGCAAGCTCGTTTGCGCGAAACTGAGACCTTGCGCTGCCGCTCGCTCGCCAACGGGCATTAGAGCGCATTTCACAAACCCTCAGCTCTTCTTGCGGACAAGCACGCGGTAGATCGGCAACCCGTCTTCGATCGCGCGGGTCTCGCGGTTCGACTGGGCGCCGTACGGATTGGTCTCGATGTAGCCGGTTTCGGTCACGCGCTCGAACGCGGGGTGGGCCGTGAAGCGCTCCAAGTATTGCTGTGCGCGCTCTTCGACGTCGGTCTGCACGAACAGCTCGCCGCCCGGTCGCAGCACGCGCGCGATCGCGTCGAGCAGCGGCTCGTCCATCAAGCGGCGATCGGCGTGGCGCTTCTTCCACCACGGATCGGGAAAGCACATCACGACGCGCGCGACCGAGCCTTCGGGCCGCACGAGCGGCAGGAGCAAGCGCGCGTCGCCACACAGGGCGCGCACGTTGGGTAGGCGCAAACGCGCACACTTCTCCGCAACCAGGTACGCCCACTTCGATTTGATCTCGATCCCGAGCAGTCCCGCGGTCGGCGCAGCCGCGCTGCGCTGGATCAGGAACTGGCCGCGTCCGAAGCCGATTTCGACTTCGATTTCCGTACATCCGGCGAAAACCTCGAACAGGTCGAGGCCGGTCTCGGGCATCCGCGGCGCGGCCATTTGATAGGCGCGCGCGGTCTTCGGCACAGCGGTCGCGCTGGCTGGAGGCTCGCTCGCTGCGTCGCTTGGAAGGCCGTTCGGAAGGCTGCTCGGCTCACGGACATCGGACATGGCGCGCGGCATAAGCCAGCGGCGCGTGCGGGTCAAACGCCGCGGCTGAGGCGAGTGGAGCGCGAAGGCAGCGGGCAAGAACGCTCGCATGTCACGGATTCCTTGACCCCGCGGCTACGGCTGGCGTATCCAGTTTTGCGCGGTTTTCTACGTACTTTTTGCCACAGCTTTAGGGCTCGACCGCTGCGCGGCGAGCGCAAAGCGCGAGGAGGCCTCGGTGCCCGTGAAGATCCTGGTTGCGGACGACAGCGTGACGATGCGCCGTATCCTCGAGCTCACGTTCGCGGGCGAAGGCTCGAGCGTGACCGGGGTCGACAACGGCGATGCCGCCGTGAGCCGAGCTGCGGAGCTTCGGCCTGACATCGTCTTCGCCGACGTGTCGATGGCCAGCGATGGGTACAAGGTCGCTGCCGCGATCAAGTCCACGCCGGGGCTCGAGCAGACCGCAGTGATCTTGCTCGCGAGTCAAAAGCATCCGTTTGACGAAGCTCGCGCGCGCAATGCGGGCGTCGATGATCACGTGCTCAAGCCGTTCGACACGCAGCTCGTGATCGACAAGGTCAAGCAGGTCATGGCTCGCCCGCGCGCGGTCGTGGTTGCGGGCGCGAATGCTGGCGCACGACCGCCTGCTGCACCGCCTGCTGGACCGGCGCGACCGGGCGCGCACAGCTCGGCCGGACAAGTTGCGTCCCCCGCGATGCCTGCGATGGCCGCGCCTCCGATGACGGACCAGCGCGCGTCGCGCACCGGAACGATCGCTTTCGGCAAAGCAGCTCCGACGGCACCGGGTGTGCCTTCACCCGTTCAGCCGCAACCGATGGCCGCGCCGCAAGCGCGTCCGGCTGCTGCTGCTGCACCTGCGATGGCTGCCGCTGCAGCCCGCGCGGTGTCACCGGATCTGAGCGCGAAGCTCGACGGCATGGGTCTCACCAGTGATCAGGTCGCGGGGGTTCTCGAGCTCACGCGCGAGGTCGTCGAGCGCGTGGTGTGGGAGGTCGTTCCCGACCTCGCCGAGACGCTGATCAAAGAAGAGATCCGCCGCCTGATGCAGTAGGCACCGGCCTGCACCCCTTCTCTTGTTCGCTACAGGGGAATGCGTCACAACGCTCCGCTCATGACAGCGGAGATGCCGAAAGCTTACGACCCTCGCAGCGCGGAGCCGCGCTGGTACGCGTATTGGGAGAGCGAAGGCTTGTTCAAAGCCAGCTCTGACCCGGACGACACGCGCGTCCCGTACACGATCGCGATCCCGCCGCCGAACGTCACCGGCTTCTTG
Source organism: Sandaracinaceae bacterium (assembly GCA_043752225.1). Classification (GTDB taxonomy): domain Bacteria; phylum Myxococcota_A; class Polyangia; order Polyangiales; family JAFGIB01; genus JAYUYY01. Next base: position 4,201 of record JAYUYY010000504.1, read on the forward strand.
CACATGGGTCACGCCTGCCGCGTGACGTTCGAGGACGTGCTCATCCGTTATCACCGGATGCTCGGGCGCAACGCGCTCTGGGTGCCCGGCACCGATCACGCGGGCATCGCCACCCAGGTCGTGGTGGAGCGCCAGCTCAAGGGCGAAGGCAAGACGCGCCAAGAGCTCGGCCGTCCCGCGTTCATCGAGCGCGTGTGGAAGTGGAAGGCCGAGTCCGGCGGACGGATCATGGAGCAGCTGCGCGTGATGGGGGCTTCGTGTGACTGGAGCCGCGAACGCTTCACGCTCGATCCGGATCTCTCGCTCGCGGTGACCGAGAGCTTCGTGAAGCTCTACGAAGAAGGACTCATCTACCGCGACACGCGCCTTATCTCGTGGTGCACGCAGTGCATGACCGCGCTCAGCGATCTCGAGGTGGAGAACGAAGAGAACGCGACCGGCGAGCTGTTCGACTTCGCGTATCCAGTCGAAGGCGGTGGCGAGATCGTGGTCTCGACGACGCGCCCTGAGACGATGCTCGGCGACACCGCGATCGCGGTGCACCCCGACGACCCGCGCTACCAAGCGTTGATCGGCAAGAACGTGGTGCACCCGTTCCTGGATCGGCGCTTTCCGATCATCGCGGACGCGGTGCTGGTCGACATGAAGTTCGGCACCGGCGCGGTGAAGGTCACGCCCGCGCACGATCCGAACGACTTCGCGACCGGCAAGCGCCACAACCTGCCGCAGATCAACATCCTGCAGCTCGACGGCAAGCTGAACGAGAACGGCGGGCCGTTCGCCGGCATGGATCGCTTTGCGGCGCGCAAAGCCGTGAAGGAAAAGCTCACGGCGCTCGGCCTCGCGCGCGGCGAGAAAGCCAACCCGATGGTCAAGCCGCGCTGCCAGCGCTGCAACTCGATCGTCGAGCCGATCATCTCGACGCAGTGGTTCTGCAAGATGGAGCCGCTCGCCGCGCCTGCGATCGAAGCCGTCGAGCAAGGCAAGACGAAGATCATCCCGGAGCACTGGACCAAGACGTACTTCCACTGGATGCGGAACATCCAGGATTGGTGCATCTCGCGTCAGCTGTGGTGGGGCCATGCGATCCCCGCGCACTACTGTCCCGACGGTCACATCACGGTC
>JAYUYY010000505.1:0-12872 GCA_043752225.1 Sandaracinaceae bacterium
CGTCCACGTCGCAACAGTCGAGAGCGTTGTCGACGTAGCCGCTGAGCGTTTCGCCGACGCAGACATCGAGCCAGACGTTGGGATCGCCGTAGCCGTCGGCGTCGTAGTCTTCGTACGCGGTGTACGTGCCGTCGGTGCAACCGCTGCCGCCGCCTTCGCCGCCGATGCCGCCGCCTGCTTCGCCGCCGATGCCGCCGCCTGCTTCGCCGCCGACTCCGCCGCCCGCTTCGCCGCCGACTCCGCTGCCTGCTTCGCCGCCGACTCCGCTGCCGCCGCCTGCTTCGCCGCCGCTTCCGCCTTCACCGGCTTCGCCGCCGCTTCCGCCTTCACCAGCGTCATCCCAGACGTCGTCTTCGTTGCCGGGCTTGACCGGGCGCAGCGTCGGCTCGCGCGTGGGAGCACAGCTGCCGATCGTTCCGCGTGAGTCGTCGCTCTGGCAGGTTGCGGTGCTCTCGCACGGCGTGCCGACGCAGACCTGCGCGAGAAAGATCGGCAAGAGCAGCGTCTCGCCGGCCTTGAACGTCGCGAGCTCTTTGCGCTGGACGACTTCGTTGTCCTCCGAGTCGAAGCCGGTGACGACGACGCGCACGCGATTGGCCGAGCCCTTCACGACGCCGACCGAGAACGGGAAGCGCGCTTGACCGCTGCGCGGTGAGCGGGTGACGAGCTCGAATGAGTGTTGTTCGCCGCGCGTGTTGCCGGTCGCCGCGAACAGCTCGACGCGCACGCGGCTGATCTGCGTGCCGACTTCGAGGTCACTATGGATGCTGACCGTCAGCTGCGTCGCGGGCTCGGCATCTTTGCAAGCGAGCAGCGCGCATGCGAGCGCTGCGATCGCGAACAGGTGTTTCACGAAGCGCGCGCTTTGCATCATGGCCCCCTCAACAGAACGTCGGTGTCGCCCGCGTAGGGATCTGCGGGCTCCGGATCAGCGCCGAGCACCACGATGCCGACGCCGACTCCAGCGCCGACTACGACCACGCCGGCTGCGGCCCAGAACCACGGGCTCGCAAAGAGCGACGAGCTCTCGTCGTCTTTGGGCGGCGGAGAAGCCGCGGTCGCTGCGGGCTTTGCGCTGATCGTCGCTGGCGTTGCGGCGGGCTTGGGCGCGCTCGCGGGTGCTGCGGATGCGACCGCCGCGGGCGTCGCGACCGGCGTCTTTTGCAGCGCGACGTTGAGCGTCGTGTCTTCACCGCCGGTGATGCGCATCGCTTGCTTGATCGTCGCGTGGCCCTCGGCGCGCGCTTCGAGCGTGTGATCGCCGACCGCGAGCATGAGGATGCCGTCGTTGAGCGCGGCCGGTGCGCCGTCGATCAAGAGCTGCGTGCTCGGCGGAGACAGCGTGACTTTGAAACGACCGACGAAGCCGCGTGCGCGCGCGAGCAACGCTTCGGTCTGCGTGCGCAGCTCGCCGGTGATCGGGCGAACCGTCGAAGCGAGCGCGGCTTCGAGCATGCGCACGCTCTCCGCATAACCGCGCAGCTCGAACTCGGTCATGCCCAAGCCGCGCAACGTGCGCGCGTTCGGCATCAGCGCATGCGCACGCGTGAACAGCGCGCGAGCTTCTGCGAAGCGTCCTGCGCCGTACTCGGAGACCGCTTCGTCGATCGCTTCGCGGTAACCCGCGGGCTCGGCTTGCGCCTGCGCGTGTCCACCGATCAGGACCATCGAGAGCCCGAGCCAACCGGCTACGAAAAACGTAGCCACCCGTCGAAATCGCGAATCAATCAAGCCGCCCTCCAAGCTTTCCGGAGGTATCTCAAGCTCGCTCGCCAAGCAATCGCGGCGACCGAGCCGTCGTCGGAAAGCCATTTGATCTCGGAGGGGTAGAGGGCCTGGTCCGGGCGATCGATGACGCGGCTGGACGCGGGCGCGGGTGCTCGCTAGCTGGTTTGCGAATGCGGCGACTGTCCGAAAGCTGCGCAAGGGGGGTTCCACGGTCCCTACCCGGTGGTACAGTGTGCGAACTATTGAGCGCACTCTTGGCTGGCGGGAATCGGCCGAGAAAGCGCTCAAATCGGGTTAGCGGGCGCGGTGGGTGCGGGCAGCGGGCGCTTCGGGTTCGAGCGACTCGCAGTGAGGAAGTCATGAACATACAGTGTCAGCAGTGTGGGACGAGCTACGCAGTTGCCGACGACAAGGTTCGTGGTCGTCTGATGAAGGTGCGCTGCAAGAGCTGCAGCGAGCCGATCCGCGTGGATGGGACGCTTCTCGACAACACGCCGGCGCGTTCGAGCCTCGTGAGCTCACCCGAGCTGCGTAAGGCGATCGGCGGCACGCGCAGCGCACCGCCGAGCGGCGGTCTCGAGCGCCCTGCTGAAGACGGCGCCACCTGGCACATCGCGGTCGGCGATACGACGCAAGGTCCGTACACGCTCGATGAGCTGCGCGATCATTATCGCAGCGGCGCGGTGATGCTCGACACGCTCGTGTATTGCGAAGGTGCCGAAGGCGACTGGCGACCCGCCGGCGACGTACCCGAGCTGCAGGTGAAGATGCCCGCGCATTCGCAGAGCGGCGCGCTCGCGTTCAGCAGCGGTGTTTCGATGGGCTCCGATCCGTTCGGCGATCGTCGCGGGGCTTCATCGCCCAACGGCTCGCACGGCGGCTCGCTTAACGGCTCGCTCGGAGGCTCACCGCGCGTCAGCGCAGCCGAGATGCTCGATGGCGCTCCCAAGGAGCACACCGTTCAGTTTTCGCTCGACCAGATCCGCGCGCTGAGCTCTGCAGCCGGTGCAAACATGCCTTCGAGCCCCGCGCCGCAGCCGATGAGCTCGCGCGCGAACGCTGCGGCGTTTCCGCCGCGTATGAGCCACGGCGGTAGCGCGGGTTATGCCTCGGGCGATGGCTCGGGCCTGATCGATGTTCGCAAGCTCGCGGAGCTGCACAAGGCGATGGCCGCGGAAGAGGTCTCGACGTCGAGCGAGCCTTTGATCCCGGCGAGCAGCTCGTACGCGCACACGCTCGCGCCGCTCAGCTTGCCGCTGGCGCCCGCGGGCATGTCGGCGGGCGGGATCGATGGGCGCACCAAGCTGGTCGCGGGTCTCGCGGCGTTCGGCATGGTGTTGGCCGCGGCAGTGGGCGTGCTCGCGTTGACGCGTCCGCCGTTGCAAGCGAACGCGGCGGCGCCGCCTGAGACGCTGATCGCAGCGGCGGCTCAGCCGAGCGATGGCGAGATCGCAAAGCCGCCATCGGTCGCAGAGGTCGCCGACGAAGAAGCCAAGCCCGCGACTGAAGCGGCGGCTGGCGACGAGGGCCAAGCCGAAGAGAAGACCGCAAGCGCTTCGTCGCGCGGCAAGAAGGCCAAGCGCGGCGGCGCGGTGAGCAAGCGCGATCGCGCGAGCGCCTCGGACGACGCGATGGACGAGCCCGAGCCGAGCAAGCCGAGCAAGAGCAGCGCCAAGAATGACATCGACGACTTGCTGGCCGGCGGGCCGAGCAAGTCTTCGAAGAGCGCGAGCTCGAGCATCGATGACCTGCTCGACAGCGCGGTGAGCGGCAAGAAGGCCGCTGCCAAGCCGGAGGCCAAGGAGCCGGCGAGCGACCTGCCGGTCACGCCGGGCCGGGATCAGATGCTCGCCGCGCTCAACAAGGCGAAGGCCAAGGCGGGCAAGTGCAAGGGCACGGGCGTCGCGACGGCGGCGATCCAAATCTCGGGCAGCAGCGGCAAGGCGACCAGCGTGAACGTGACCGGCGTCGATGGTCCTGCGGGCAGCTGCGTGGAGAAGGCCGTGCGCAGCACGCCGTTCCCGAAGTTCCAGAAGGACAAGTTCGAAGTGAAGTTCCCCTTCAAACTCAGCGCATAGCGCGTTGCGCTCGCGCCCGCTTTGGCCGCGATAGCGGCTTACGTCCTCGGAAAAATCCTCGCAATACAGGAAGTATTGCTGCGGTTTTTCCTGCGGGCGCGCTCGCTCTCGCGGCCAAATCGGACGCGAGCGGAGCTCGGCGGAAGCAGAGCGCGGAAATAGGGGACGGTTCTCGGAAACTCGGATATCGGCGGTGTCGCAGCCGGTAGCTATTACGGGCGGGTGCAAAACCGAGTTTCCGAGAGCCGTCCCCTATCTGGTGTTAAGCGGACAGGTGCGCGGGGCGCCTTTATGATCGCGGCCTTCGATCTCGAGAAGGGCGTGTTCATGAAACTGTTGCCGAGCTCATCCATGCGTGCGGTTGCGGGTTTGGTCGCGGTGTTGGCTGGCGCGTGCATCGCGCAGCCGCGCAAGACCACTACGGCCGCGCAGGTCGTGCCGGTTGCGGCCCCGGCGCTGACCTCGGGCGGGCGGTTGCCGCGCGAGGTGACGCCGCGCGCGTACACGCTCGAGCTCGAGATTATGCCGGGCGAAGATGGTTTTGCGGGCCGCGCTCAGATCATGGTCGAGCTCGCGAATCCGATGAGCCAGATCCTCTTGCACGGCAAAGCGCTCGAGGTCTCGTCGGTGACCGCGCATGTTCAGGGTCGCGCGATTGCAGGTCGTTACGCGCAGCTCGATGACACCGGCCTCGCGCAGCTCTCGTTCGATGAGCTCTTGCCCGTCGGCAACGCGCGGCTCGAGATCGCGTATCGCGCGCCGTTCGATAAGACGTTGACCGGTCTCTACAAGGTCCAGGCGAACGGCGAGCCGTACGCGTTCACGCAGTTCGAGCCGACCAGCGCGCGGCTCGCGTTCCCGTGCTTCGACGAGCCGGGTTGGAAGACGCCGTTCGAAGCTTGGCTAACGGTGCCGGCGGGCGCGCAGGCGATCAGCAACACGCGCGAGGTGCTGGTCGAGATGGCCGCGGACGGAAAGAAGCGCGTGCGCTTTGCGCCGACGCAGCCGCTGCCGACGTACTTGGTGGCGTTCGCGGTCGGGCCGTTCGACATCGTCGAGGCCGCGCCGATCGCTGCCTCCCCATCGCGAACGACTCCGCTTCCGCTGCGCGGTGTTGCGGTGCACGGGCAGGGACCGCGCCTCGCGTACGCACTCGAGCACACGCCGCCGCTTTTGCTCGCGCTCGAGGAGTACTTTGGCATCGGTTATCCGTACGAGAAACTCGACTTGATCGCGGTGCCCGACTTCAGCGCAGGCGCGATGGAAAACGCGGGCGCGATCACGTTTCGCGATTGGCTGCTGCTGATCGATCCCGAGAAGTCGCCCGAGCATCAGAAGCGCGCCTACGCACAGGTCAACGCGCACGAGCTCGCGCATCACTGGTTCGGCAATCTCGTGACGATGCCGTACTGGGATGACATCTGGCTCAACGAAGCGTTCGCGACCTTCCTCGGCCACCGCACCGTGCGCACGGTCGTGCCCGCGGCGAAGTCGGACATCGATCTGCTCGGCGCGGTGCTCGGCGCGATGGATGCCGACAGCCGACCCAGCGCGCGCCGCATCCGCGAGCCGATCACGAGCGTTCACGACATCGCCAACGCGTTCGACGGCATCACCTACAACAAGGGTGCGGCGGTGCTCACGATGTTCGAGCGCTACCTCGGCGCGGAGGTGTTTCGCGCAGGGCTCACCGAGCACGTGCGCACGCACGCGCACGGCGTTGCGGGTGCGGAGGCGTTGATCGCATCGCTGTCGAAGGCCGCGGGCAAAGACGTGGGCGTGGCGATGAACACCTTCTTGTCGCAACCCGGCGTGCCGCTGATCGAAGCCAAGACGCGCTGCGAAAAGGATGCCGCGGGCAAGTCGGTCGCTGCGCTCGAGCTCACGCAATCGCGCTATCTGCCGCTCGGCGTCGAAGCCGAGCGCAACGTGACGTGGCAGGTGCCGGTCTGCGCGCGCTACGAAGTCGGAGGCAGGCCGCACGAGTCGTGCACGCTGCTGACCGCGAAGAGCGGCAGCTTGCCGCTAAACGGTTGTCCGACGTGGATCTTTCCGAGCGCAGGCGCGAGCGGCTACTACCGGTTTGCGCTCGCGGACGCGGATCTCAGAAAGCTCGAGCGCCGAGGCCTTGCAAAGCTCACCGCGAGCGAGAAGCTCGCGCTCGCCGACAGCTTGCGCGCAGGCTTCTCGAGTGGGGCGCTGAGCGCAAAGGGCGTGCTCGCGACGACGACTGCGCTTGCGAACGACCCAGAGCGCTCGGTCGCGATGGCGCCGGCCGCGCTGCTGCGGATGGCGCGCGATCACATGCTCGACGAAGCGACGCGGCCCAAGCTCGAGCGCTTCGTGCAGAAGCTGTACGGATCGCGCATGCGCCAGGTCGGTCTCAAGAGCCGTGCCCGTGAAGATGGCGAACAGCTGCTGTTGCGCGCCGAGCTCGCAAGCTTCGTGGCCGACGTGGGCCGCGATCCGTCGCTGCGCAGCAAGCTCGCCGAGGCCGGCAAGCTCGAGCTCGCGGGCACGGAGTCGGGAGTCAGCAGTGAGCTGCGCGGCCTCGCCACGCAGGTCGCGGTTCAAGATGGTGATGTGGCGCTGTTCGATGCCGCATATGCGAAGCTGATCGCGTCGCAGGATCCCGCGGAGCGCGGGCGCATGCTCAACGCGATCGCATCCGTCGTGGATACGCGCAGCACGCGCGCGCTCGAGCTGACCTTCGACCCTGCGCTGCGCTCGAATGAAATGATGGTGCCGCTTCGCACGCAGCTCGGCGACACACGCACGCGCGCCGCGGCGTGGGCTTTCGTGCAGGCGCGCTACGCGGACATCATCGCTCGCCTCGGCAAAAATCGCGGGGCAGCGCTGGCCTGGCTCGCGGGTTACTTCTGCAGCGCTGAAGCCGCGAGCCAAGCACAGGCCTTCTTCGAGCCGCGCATCGCCGAGCTCGTGGGCGGGCCGCGCGCCCTTTCGAGCACGCTCGAAACCGTCCGGTCGTGCGCCGCGGTGGCCGAGAAACAACGCGCCTCCACGGCTGCGTTTTTCCAGTGATCGGCGCGCCAGTGAGCGCGCTCACAGCACCTAGGACGGCGGCCCCGCTGGGTGCCGTGGTATCGTGCCGCTCGGCTTCGAGATGGTCGTAGGAGCCTCGTTGGGAGACAGCGCGTGAGTCAGGATTCGCTCGAGACAACGCTGCCGTCCGGCGCGCGGATCGCGAGCTACGTGATCGTGCGCGTGATCGGCCGCGGCGGCATGGGCATCGTGTACGAAGGCAAGCACGAGGCGCTGGGCAAGCGCGTCGCGATCAAGACGCTGATCGGCTCGGGCGCGCAGTCGCAGGATTTGATCGCGCGCTTCGTGCGCGAGGGCAAAGCGGTCGCGCGCATCACGCACCCGCACGTGGTCGACGTGTTCGACGTCGGCGTGCACGAAGGCACGCCGTACCTCGTGATGGAGTTTCTGGAGGGCCAGGACCTCGCGGGGATGCTCGAAGGTCGTGTGCCGATGCGTCCGGACGAGATCGCCGATCTCATGATCCCGGTCGTGTCGGCGCTCGCCTCCGCGCACGAAGCCGGCGTCATCCACCGCGATCTCAAGCCCGAGAACGTGTTCGTCGCGCGCGGCAAGAGCGGCTCGCTCGTGCCCAAGCTGCTCGACTTCGGCATCTCCAAGCTCGAGGATGGCCAAGCGCTCCAGCTCACCGGCACCAACGCGATCCTCGGCACGCCCTATTACATGTCGCCCGAGCAGGCTGGCAGCTCCAAAGCCGTCGATCATCGCAGCGACGTGTTCTCGATGGGCGTGATCTTGTACCAGTGCGCAACGCGTCAGCTGCCGTTCAAGGGCGAGAGCTTGTTTCAGCTGCTAGGCCAGATCCTCCACACCGATCCGCCGCCTATGCGCTCGATCGCGGAGACCGTGCCGGCGACGTTCGAAGCGGTCGTCGCGCGCGCGATGCAAAAGGATCCGGCCAAGCGCTACCAGAGCGCATCCGAGCTCGGCGCGGCGCTGTTGCCGTTCGCGACCCAGCGCGTGCAGCTCGCATACGAGCACGAGCTAGGCGATGGCAGCATCGCCACCGGTGAAACGCTCGCGGCGGTGCGCGTCAGCGAAGCGCAGCGCACGCCGCTGCCGGCGACGAGCGATGTGCCGACCGCCTCGGCGTCGAGAAAGTCTCCGCTCGGTCTGGTGGTCGCGATCGGAGCCGTCGCGTTGATGATCGGAGCTGCGTTCGCGCTGATGCGAGCGAAGCCCGAAGAGAACGTGCACATGGCTGCGCCTGCGCGCGAAACGCCGCGATCGAATCCTCGCCGGACGCCTGCCGCACCCGTTGCGCCTGCGGCAGTCATGCCGGAGGCGCCGAGCGTCGAGCCACAACCAGAAGTTGTACCCGATGCCGGCGCCGCAACCGCTGCGACCCCGGACGCGCCGCTGTCGCCCGAGCCGGATGCGGTGAGCAACCCCGCAAGCGGCACGCGCACCAAGCCCAAGTCGCACAAGGCCGACGACAAGCCGCAGCTGGTGATCACGCCGACTCCGACGCCTGCACCGGAGCTCGTACCGGCGCCGGCGGAGCACACGCCTTCCGCGGATGATCTGTTCCGCGATCGCAAGTGATCGGCGCGGCTAGATCCCGCGCAGCGCGTCGGCGACGCTGCTGCGCAGGATTTCGCAGGCGGGCACGAGCATCGCGGTGATCCGGTCGGGCCGCACGATGCCCTGCTCGGCCATCTCGCGGTCGGCTTGCGCGACCAATGCCGCGCCTTCGACGTTGCTCAGCAGCACGCCCAGCCGCCGGCGCGCAGCGGCCGCGTACATGCCGGCGCCTTGCGCTTCGAAATGTGCGAGCGCGACGCGTGTTTCTTCGATCGCTTCGGCGCGTTCGCCGCGCGCGCAGGCGAGGCCGGCGGCGATCACGCAGGCCCACGCCTGCCCGACGACGTTGCTGCCCTTCGCGAGCTCGCGCTGCGTGAGCGTCGCGGCGCGCATCAACGCCGCATGCTGGCGGCTACCCGCGGGCGTCACGCGCATCGCTAGGAGCGCGCTGCCGGCGCGCGAGTACAAGACGCTGATCCGCGTGCTGACGTTGCGCATCATCGGCGCGTGGCGCATGCGCGACCACGCGACATCGCACTTGCGCCATGCGGCTTCGTTGTCATCGCTGTACCAATCGATCATGCATTCGACGCACCAGCGCATGAAGTCGGGGAAGCTGTAGGGCCGCTGGTCGGCGCCCGGCTTCACGCTCACTTCCGCGATCTGACGCGCGATGCTCACGTCGTCGCGCACCAAGTAGACCAGCGCGAAGAACGTCTTCATCACCGCGGGCAAGTCGCGCGCGTTGCCGGACTCCTCGCGTTCGATGTGCGTGCGCAGCCAGTCCGAGAGCTGAGCGAAGCGCCCTTGGCCCCAGAGCGCCCACAGCAAGAACATCTCTGCGGTCATGACCTCCCACGACAAAACCGGAGCATGCGTGCGGTAGATCGCGATCGCGCGTTCGGAGTCGGCCACGGCATCGGCGTAGCGGCCGGCGTTGAGCGCGTTCACGCCCGACCACTGGGCGACGCAAGCGTGCAAATAGGGATCGTTGGTTCGCTCGGCGAGCTGCGAAGCGCGCGCGAGCACATCGGCTGCGCGCGCGTAGTCCTGTCGACCGCCGGTGCCGCCGGCGATGCTGCTCTCGTAGGCGAGCGCGCGTCCGATGTGCGTCGCGCTGCCGGCGGAGAGCGCGAGCCACAAATGCCGCGCTGAAAACTCGGCCGAGCGAATCAGATCGATCTGCGCGAGGCCCATCACGCACGACCAGTACACCTCGAGCAAGCGCAGCGTCTTGGGATCGATTTCGGTGTCGGCGCGCAGCTGGTAGCTGAAGCCGCGCAAGTGCAGCGCCGCGCGCCTGAACAGCAGCGCCGGGATCGGGCTGCGCGCGAGGTTCAACGCGGGCAGACCTTGGCTTGCGAGCAGCGCGTCGAGCTGCTCGATGACGCGATCGACTTGCGCGCCGAGCATCAGCTGCTCGGCAGCGCGCCCGCGCAGCCGCGGCGCCTCGTGCTCGGAGGCACCGGGCAGTGCGTCGAGATAGATCTTCGCCGCCGCATCGGTGCGGCCGGCATTGGCGAGCGCTTGGCCGCGCGCGAGCGTGAGCTTGCGCGTGCGCTCGACGTCGAAGCTGCCGAGCTCGAGCGCGCGTCGATACAGCTCCGCGGCGCGATCGAACGCCAGCTTGTCCGCCGCGCGCTCGGCTGCGGCCGCCGCGTATTGCGAGGCCTGCACGGGCTCGAGCGCGCCTTCGAAGTGCGCCGCGAGGTGCTCGAGATCGGGATGCGGCTCGGCCGCCAAGACGCGCGCGATCTTGGCGTGCATCTGCTGAACGGTCTCTGCGGAGAGCGCCGCGCTGACGGCTTCGCGAATGCGGTCGTGGTAGCACTCGAGCGCGCTGATCGCCTGAGGCTCGGCGCGGCTCGCGCTGCTCACCGCGCTGCTCACCGTGGCGCTGCGCGCGAGGCGCTCGCCGCGCAAGCAGTCGATCGCGTCGTGACCGGCGCCAGCGACGCTGAGCGCGGTGTCGTTCGCGAGCGGGCGGCCCGCGACTGCGAGCACCTCGAGCAGCACTCTCGCGGTTTCGGGCAGGCGCGCGATGCGCCTCTCGATCGCTTCCGCGAGCGTCGGCGCGGCAGCGCGCGTGCCGACATGCTCTCCAGATGGGCGATCCGCCTGCGCGTCGCGCGCCTGCGACGAGCGCGCGAGCGAGGAGAGCTCACCGACGAAGAACGGGCTGCCGTGTGCCTCGCCCGCGATCGATTGCGCGAGCGCGAGATCGCTGTCCTCGCCGAGCAAACGCCGAGCAAGCTGCGTCGACGGCTCGAACGGCAGCGGCTCGAGCACGAGGTCTTCGACTTGCCACCGCGTCTCGCCGCGAACCGCGTCGAGCAGCTCATGCAAGAGCGTCGTCTCGGCGAGCGCCGCCGCCTCGCGCTCGCTGCGGTGCGCGAGCACCAGAAGCAGCGGGGTTGGCTCCGGTTGCTGCAGCAAGACGCTCAGCAACGCGATCGAATCGCGGTCGACCCATTGGGCGTCGTCGATCGCGACCACCACCGGCTCGCGGTCACGAATGCGGCCGAGCAGCTCTGCAAACGCCGCGAACGCACGCGGGCGCAGCTCGTCGTCGCTGCCGAGTAAGCGCTTGGGGGCTTCAGCGATGACCTCCATCCGATCGAGGACCGGGAAGATCTTCGCGAGCGCGAACACGTCGCGCGGCAAGAGCGCAGCGGCGTCGCGCGACAAACGCCGCATGTATCGACTCAGACCATCGACGACGCCATCGAACGCCTTGAACGGCAGCGATTCTCGTTCGTTGCAGCGCGCCGCGAGCGTGCACGCCATGCCCTGCGCGCGCAGCCGTGCCAGGAACGCGTCGATCAGCGCGCTCTTGCCGATCCCCGATTCGCCCGACACGACGACCACCTGCGGACGACTATCGATCGAATGCGCGTACGCGCGCTCGAGGAACGCCAGCTCGGTCTCGCGACCGAGCAGCTCGCTGTCTTTGCCTGCGCCGCTCGGCGGAACGGACGAACGACGGTTGCGCGGTGGGCGCGATGAAGACGTCTCGGGCGAGACCACCGCGGGCTCGGTATCGCCGAGCGCCGCGTACATGGCGCTGGTCGTAGGGCGCTTACTCGGCTCGCGCTCCAAGAGCTCCGCGCACAGCAGCTCGAGATCGCGCGGCACGCTGCGCTCGCCGGTCACCAGCGAGCTCACGGTCGGCGCGGCATCGCGCTGCTTGGCCGCGATCATCGCGCCGCTCGGCCCTTCGAAGGGCCAACGTCCCGTGAGCGCTTCGAACATCATCACGCCGAGCGCATAGAAGTCGCTGGCAGCGGTCGCGTGCTCACCCGCTGCTTGCTCGGGCGCCATATACGCGGGCGTCCCGCTCACGCTGCCGTCGAGCGTGGTTTGACCTTGGCCGCCGAGCTCTGGATCCGCCGACAACCCGAAGTCGAGCACCACGACGCGGCCTTCGCTCGTGACCAGCACGTTGCTCGGCTTGAGATCGCGGTGCAGCTTGCCCGCCGCATGCAACGCGCGCACCGCGGTCAGGCACTGTGACATCGCGCTGCGCAGTCGCGCTTCGTCGAGATCAATCGTACCCAGAGGGCGCACCCAGCGATCGAACGGCACGCCTTCGATCAGATCCATGCTGAAGAACCACTGCGCGCCGTCGCAGAACAGCTCATGCAGGCGCACCAGGCCTGGATGCACGACGTCGGCGAGCGCGCGGAACTCGTTCTTCAGCCGGTAGATGCCGGCGGCATCGAGCGATGCGATCAGCTTGAGCGCCACCGGACCGCGGCGCACCGCGTCGTGCGCTTCGTAGACGATGCCCATGCCTCCAGCGCCGAGCCTGCGCTGAATTCGAAAGCGGCCGGCGAGCAGCGTCGCGCCCGGCGTCACGCGATCGAAGTCGCGGACGGCAAACGCCGCCTCGAGCTCAGTCTCCGGTTGCCCGTCGTCCGTCCCCATACCCGCGCGCGATACTACCAGCCCCGCCTGCCGACCGATGCATAGTCGGACGTTGCCGCGAGCGTGCTAAACCGCAGCGCAATGTCACGGATGCGCACGCGACCCGATGAATCCGGCAAACCTGGATACATCACGCCCGCCGGCTACCGGCGCCTCGAAGAGGAGGCCGAGCAGCTCTGGACCGTCGAGCGCCCGCGGCTGGTGAAGGCGGTCGCGATCGCCGCCGCCGAAGGCGATCGCTCCGAGAACGCCGAGTACATCTACGGCAAAAAAAAGCTGATGGAGATCGACCGCCGGCTGCAGTTCCTCGGCAAGCGCCTCGAGGTGTTGAAGATGGTCGACGGCCCTGCCGCGCAAGATGGCCGCGTGTACTTCGGCGCATGGGTCACGTTGGAAGACGAAGACGGCCAAGCGTCGCGTTACCAAATCGTCGGCTCGGACGAGACCGATCCCGACAAGAAGCGCATCAGCATCGACTCGCCCCTCGCCGCCGCGCTCCTGCGCAAGCACATCGGCGACGAGGTCACGGTGCAGCGGCCCAAAGGCGAGATC
>JAYUYY010000506.1:0-12833 GCA_043752225.1 Sandaracinaceae bacterium
GAACTGGTACGCGATGATCGGGTGGCTCGACTCGACACGAAACGCGCCCGAGCTGATCGCGGTGTGCGTTCCGTCGTTCAGCTCGCCAGGCGTCGAGCCGTCGACCTCGCGCTGCGGTAGCTCGAAGATCTCGAGCGAGCCCGGCGGGACCGTCACCGACGCCAGCTCGCGCGGCTCGATCGATTCGCCGAACGGCGCGTCGTTGATCTCGACCGTCACCTCGACCGGGACCTCTTGCGGGTTGGCGACCACGACCGCGAACTGCTGCGCGGCCGCGTTGTTCACGTCGTCGATCGCCGCGTTGTCGAGGTCGACCGCGAAGAACTCGCAGCCCACATAGCTGCGATCGATCTTGGCGCGTTCGCACATGTCCTCGCACATGCCGTCGTAACAAGCCTCACCGGCCGTGAGATCGCAGCGCTCTGCGTCGTGCCATGCGGCGCCCTCGTCGTCGCACATCTCGATTTGGTTTGGATCGCAGTCGTTGTCGTCGGGCTCGCAGGGTTTGCAGCGCGACATGCCGGGGCTGCAAGTGATGCAGGTGCGCTCGGTACTGCACACCTTGTTCATCGACGTGCAGTCGACCCGGACCACTTCGAGGAACTCTTCGATCGGCGCGCAAGAAAGATGCACGTTCAGCTCGCAGCGGACGTTCGACTCGTCATCGCAGTAGAATGGTGAGTCGTCGTCGATCACGCCGGCTTCGAGCGGCGGGATCACGATCTGCTCGCCGCCGACAGCGCACGCGCTGGCGATTGCGAGCATGCCCAGCATGCTGAGTAGACGCGCGTGCTGCATGCTTACTTGCTCGTTCTAGCGCTGCATCGTGAAGTTGTTGAGCGCGATGTGGCTGAGAAATCGCCCCGCCAACTGGTTGAGCTTCAGCTCGTCGTACACGAAGTCGGGCATGCGCGCGGCCTCGATCGACCAAAACAGCAAGCCCTCGGACACATCGCCGACCTCCGGAATCTCCGCGAGGTTCGGCAAGACGCTCGCGCTCTGCGAGCCGGGGACGATCTGCGTCCACGCTTGGACCGAAGTGCCGCTGCGGATCGAGATGATCCAGAAGTCGGGCTGCGTGCCGGCAAGCTCCCAGCGCAGCACGCGATCGGCCGAGAGCGATGCGCCTTCCAAGGGCTCGACCGCCACCGGGACGCCGAGCAAGTCGTCGACCAGCTCGGGCGTGCTCTGCGGCAACACCCCGCGCCGGCGCAGCATCGTAAACGGTGGATCCTGATCGCTGTCGGTCGTGTAGTAGCCGGCGATCAGCTCGTAGCGCGCATCCTCTAGCCCGCCGATCAGCGGCGGCTGCGCGAAGAACGGCGAGAGCGCGTCCGCGGTGAAGCTGGTCTCTCGATCGTAGAGCTGGTCGTTGACCACGCGCACGATCACGCCTTCACCGCCGAGATCGAGGTGCGCTTCCACGCGCAGCTCCATCGGGCCGCGCGGCGTGCGCTCCGGGAGCGTTGCGAGCTCGACGTCGAGCTTGCGATCGAGCGGCAGCACCATCTCGATGTCGACGTTCTCCAAGATCTCGCCGGGCGCGGTGATCAAGTCGCGCGTCACGCCCATCACGTACGGGGTGAGCTCACCGCTGTCGCGTCGCTCGAGGCCCGCGATCGCATAGACCGCCAAGCCCGCAGGCCGCGCGAAGATCCGATACGGAAACCCGCGCGTGCCGATCGTCGAGGTCTCTTCCACGATGCGCGCGATCCCGTCGGAGAGGCTCGGCGGCGGGTTCGGGGACTCGATGCGCGCTTGGGTCGTGAACACGTACGCCACGCGCTGCTCGTTCGCACGCGGCTCGGGCACGATGTCCCACGGGTTCACCGAGAACTCGTCGGAGCCTGGGAACACGAGCTCGCCTGCGATCTCGGCGCCGGCCATGCCGCGACCATTGCCCGGCCCGAGCTCGCCCGGTTCGCCGCAGGTCGGATCGAGCAAGGGCGTGAGCTCGATCGTGACGTTGCGGGCATCGAACGAGACGATCGACACGCGCTCGAAGCACTCGATCGCCGCATGGATCGTGACCGGGCCCTCGAGGTCGTCGTTGGAGAAGGTGATCTGGCCGCGGTCGTTGGTCCGGCCCTGAAAGGGCGAGCTCACGTCGTCGCCGACCAGCACGTATACGTTTGGGATCACGAGCCCGATCATCGAATCGATGATCGTGATGTTGAGCGAGCCTTGGATCGGCCCGCCGCTCAGACCCGACTGCTGCGTGTCGGTGAAGTCGAGGTACTCGAACGCATCGGTTGCGACCAAAGCCGGTACATCGCCTTCATCGCCGCCGCGCACCACGACGTCGGCTTGGCCGACTTCACCCTCGGGCGTCTTGCAGCGCAGCGAGCTCGGCGTGATCAGGCGCACGTCAGTGCACGCCGCGTCTCCGATGTCGACGCGCGCGCTCGGGCCGAAGGTCGCGCCGTGCACGGTGATGAGCACCGAGGTGCCGCCTGCGACCGAGCCCTCGGTCGGCTCGATTAACAGTGGGTTGTAGGTGTACGCGGCTTCGCGCGTGACCTCGTCTTCGCCGTCGATGACCGTCACGTCGGCGCTCCCGACATCGCCCGCGGGCAGCACGATCGACAGCGAGTTGCTGTCGAGGCGCACTGTGTCGCTCGGCTGCACCATGCGACCGCCGACGCGCACCAGCGCTTCGTCCGAAAAACGGCTGCCGCGCACGATGGCGGTGTTGCCGCCTGCGAAGGGGCCGCTGCTCGGCGCGATGCCGGTGACCGTCAGGCTCGCGCGGCCGCCGATCGTGCCGATGCCGCCATCGTCTGCGACCGCGGCGTCTGCACCTGCGTCGGGCAAATCATCGAGCCCGCTGGTATCGATCGAACGGTCGCCGCACGAGGCGGTGAAGAGCGCTGCACATGCGAGAGCAAGCTCCGCAAAGAAGCGCGTGCCGTAAATAGGCGCTGGTCTCGCATTTGCTCGGTCAACGACAAGCCGCATACGATGTCCTGCGCGCGAGACAGTCGCTCGGCTCGGCCCACGAGGTGAGCGTCGAGCGTAGCCGATCGTGTCTTAGCGCGCGAAGCCGCACCCATCGAGACGAACTAAGACGAACCGAGTCGGAGCCCGCCTTTCTGTGAAGCTACTGCGCCTGGTCGTGAGCGACCTCCACGTCGGAACCGGCGCCCAAAGTGGTCGGCTGAATCCGCACGAGGACTTCTTCGAGGACGACCGCTTCGAGGAGCTGCTGGTTCATTACTCGTCGGTTGCGGGCGCCGAGACCGAGATCGAGCTGATCCTCAACGGGGACATCTTCGACCTGCTGAAGGTGAAGGTGAACGGCGTTTGGCCGATCGAGATCACCGAGGAGATCGCGGCCGAGAAGCTGCGCTTGTGCCTCGAGGGACATCCGCGCTTCGTGATGGCGCTCAAGAAGTTCTTGTCGGATGGGCCGCGGCGCATCGTGTACTTGCCGGGCAACCACGACCTCGACATGTGGTTCCCCGCGCCGCAGGCGTTGTTCCGGCGTTACGTCGCGCCCGGTGAGCTCGGCGAGCGCGTGCGCTTCATCACCGAAGGCGACACGTATTACTTGCCGGAAGGGATTCAGATCCGGCACGGGCATCAGCTCGAGCGCATCCACCGCGTCGACTACTCGCGCATGCTGCGCGACCGCGGCGACGGCACGATGGTGCTCGACCTGCCCTACGGCAGCTTGTGGATCCTCGAGGTGATGAACCAAGCCAAGGAGCTGCGGAACAACATCGATCGGATTCTGCCGCTGCAGCTCTTCATCATGGGCGCGATGTTCTTCGATCCGCGCTTCGCGTTCCGGTTCTTGATCCGCAGCGGGCTGCACTTGCTCAAGCACCGCGTGTTCGCGTTGCGCGCGTGGACCGAGCGCTTGCGGCGGTTGCCCGAGGTGCTGCGCGAAGAAGTGCTCGCGATGGGCGGCTACGACGAAGCGCACAGCCGCTATCTGCGCAGGCTGCGCGGCGTGCACACCGTGATCGTCGGGCACAGCCACTCGCCGCGCTTTCGCGTGCTGCCCGGCGGCAAGGTGATGGTGAACACCGGCACGTGGATGAAGATGATCCACCTCGACCTGCAGCACCTCGGCCAAGACAGCGGGCTCACGTACGCGCTGATCGAGTACCCGGAGGACGGCTCAGTCCGCACGAGACTGATGCGCTTCCAGGGCCAACAGCGCACCACCGAGGTCGTGCCGTACGCGTACTGAGCAACAAGCGGCAAGGACGTCAGCGGAGGGAGAAGAGATTTAAACCGCCAAGGACGCCATGGAAGAATCTGAATTGGGTTTCTCTCTTGGCGTCCTTGGCGGTTTCTCCCTTCTTTACTCTGTGCCTGATCGGCAATTGCTACGACATTTTGGCGTCGGCTTGACAACTTGTCGCGCAGAGTGTCAAAAGGTCCTGATGGGACCTGCGGTCGAGTCGACGGTGTTGGTGGTCGAGGACGACCGGTCGAACCTGGTTTCGCTCGAGCGCATCTTCCAGCGTGAAGGGCTGCGCGTGCTGACCGCTGAGAGCGGCACCGATGCGCTCGAGGTGTGCCGCAAGCACCGCGTCGATGTCGTGGTGACCGACTTGATGTTGCCCGGCATGACCGGCATCGAAGTGATGCGCGCGCTCAAGACGGTCGCGCCCGAGGCCGAGGTCGTCGTGATGACGGCGTACGGCACGGTCGAGAAGGCAGTCGAAGCGATGCGCGAAGGCGCGTACGACTTTGTCGAGAAGCCGCTCAAGCGCATGCACATCGTCAAGACGGTGCGCAAAGCTGCCGAGCGGCACGCGCTGCTCGCCGAAAACCGCACGTTGCGCAAAGAGCTCTCGGCGCTCAAGAGCCGCGCGATCGTCGGTTCGAGCACTGCGTTGCGCCAAGCGCTCGATGTCGCGACCCAAGCAGCGCCCTCGACCGCGACCGTGCTCGTGCTCGGACAAAGCGGAACCGGCAAAGAGTTGCTCGCGCGGCACATCCACGAGCACAGCGGCCGGCAAGGCCCGTTCATCGGCGTGAACCTCGCCGCGTTGCCCGAGACGATCGTCGAGTCGGAGCTGTTCGGCCACGAGCGCGGCGCGTTCACCGGCGCGGTCGGCAAGCGGCTCGGTCGGATCGCGCAAGCTGAAGGCGGCACGCTCTTCCTCGACGAGATCGGCGAGCTGCCGATGTCGATGCAGGTGAAGCTGCTGCGCGTCTTGCAGGAAGGCGAGTACGAGCCGCTCGGCGGCGTCACGCAGCGCGCGAGCTTTCGTTTGATCGCGGCGACCAACCGCGATCTCAAAGCCGAGGTCGTCGCGGGCCGCTTCCGCGAGGATCTGTTCTATCGACTGAACGTGATCGCGATCACCTGCCCCACGCTCGCCGAGCGCCACCAAGACGTGCCGCTGCTCGTCGATCACTTCTTGCAGGTGTACTGCCAGAAGAACGACAAGGCGCTGCTCAACGTGTCGCGCGAAGCGATGGATCGGCTGATGGCGTACGAGTGGCCGGGCAACGTGCGCGAGCTCGAGAACACGATCGAGCGCGCCGTGGTGCTGTCGCGCGGCACGATGATCGGGACCGAGAGCCTGCCGCGACCGATCGCGGAGGCCGAGCAGATCGGCCGCGATCTTTCGTTCCCGATGGGCACTCCGCTCGAAGAGATCGAGCGGCGCGTGATCCACGCGACGCTGGCGCACACCGCCGGCGACAAGCGGCTCGCCGCTCAGCTGCTGGGCATCGCGACCCGGACCATCTACCGCAAGCTCGCGGTCGAGGAGCCATGACAATTTGTCAGCGGCGGAGGGCTAGGCCCCTGGGTTTTGACAGCTTGTCTCTCGGGCTCCTTTCGCAGCTCGGCTGACCTGCAAATTCACCGCTGTTTTCAAGCTGTTGTGACTGGGCACATGGCTTGCTAAAGAGCCCCGCTTGGAACCACTGGGCTCGCTACGAGCCCGCACGGAGAACTGCTTTGGGCCTGCTGCTCAGCTCGAAAGGGATCTCGACCGCGATCGTGCTCTGCACGCTCGCGCTGTGCGCGCTGTTTCTCGCGCGCGGCACGACCAGCTTGGTGGCGAGCGCCTTGTTCCCGCTCGAGACCGCGCCGAAGAGCGACGGCAAGACCGCGTCGGCGAAGAAGGCTCCCGGCACCGACCCACCGAACGTCCTCGAGATCTTGAAGCGCAACGCGTTCGATCCGACCACGGGGCCGCTCCCGAAGCCCCCCGAGGTGATCGAGGTGGTCGAGGTTGGAGACAACAAGCGCGAGGAGCCCGTCGACGGTCAGCTCCCGCCTGCGTGCGACAGCACGGTGAAGCTCGTCGCGTCGGTGCATTCGGAGCGCAACCCGGAGTGGTCGTTCGCGAGCCTCGCGTCGGGCTCGGAGCCGCCGCTGCTGTTCCGCGAAGGCAACAAGGTCGGCGACAAGGAAGTCGTCTCGGTCTATCCGCGCGCGGTCTACCTGCGGCAGGGCAACGGCAAGCTGTGCTCGCTCACGCTGTTCGTCGATCCGAACGCGATCAAGCCCGCGGCGCCCGTGGCCGCGATCGCGCCGACGACGCCAACCGAGGCGGCCGCGGTGCCCAGCGCACCGACCAGCGGCATCGGCGAAGCCGAGCTCGATCAGAACATCAGCAAGCAAAGCGAGACGCAGTACACGGTGCAGCGCACCTTCGTCGACAAGCTGCTCGCGAGCCAAAACGAGATCATGCGTTCGGCGCGCATCGTGCCGCACGAAGAGAACGGCCAAGTCGTAGGCGTGAAGCTCTACGGCATTCGCCGCAACAGCCTCTTGGGCAAGCTCGGCGTTCAGAACGGCGACTTGCTGCGCACCATCAACGGCTTCGACATGGCGAGCCCCGATTCGGCGCTCGAGGCGTACGCCAAGCTGCGTACCGCTTCGAATCTTTCGGTCGCGGTGACGCGCCGCGGTCAGCCGATGGGCCTCGAATACAACATCCAATGACGGGCGGAGCCCGACGCACATCATGACGACGATCGCAGCACATCTTCGCTTTTCACTCCGAGCCGGCTTCCGTGCAGCGGCCCGTGCAACAACCCGGGCAGCCGCTCGGTCCGCTCAGCGTGCCGTCGCTTCGTGCGTCGCGCTCGCGATGTTGCTTCCCGGCGCGGCGCCGGCGTTCGCGCAAGCCGCGCCGCCCGCACCGACCGAAGCGGCGACACCGCGCGCTCCGCGCTTGCGGCCTTCGGCCAACCGCGAAGAGTTTCTCGAGCGCCGCAAGGAACGCGAGAAGCTCGCGCAGCAAGCGCGTGACAAGGCGCGTGAGCAGCGCAAGCAAGCGACGCTCAAGGGCGAGCCCGGCGCCGAGCCCGAAGCCGACCCCGCAGCCGATGCGGACGACGCGCCCGCGGCAACCCCGCCGCGTGCTCCGCTCGGGTTGCGCAAAGGCGCCGGTCCGAACGCACCGGCCGTGCCGGCAGGGCCTGCTGCGCCCGTCGTCGCTCCTCCGCTTTCGCCACGCGCGATCGGTGGCACGCCGAGCGCTGCACCGGGCGCGCCCGTCACGGGTGCGCCGGGCGAAACGGGTGGCATCAAGCCGTTCGAAACCGGACTCGACTACAAGCCGACTTCGCCGAGCACCAAGGTCACGTTCAATCTCGAGGACGCAGACCTGCCGGATCTCGTGCGCCTGATCTCTCAGATCACCGGCAAGCGTTTCATCCTGCCGAGCAAGGGCCGATCGATCAAAGCCACCGTCTACGCGCCGACCAAGGTTACCGCGGCGGAGGCGTACCAAGCGTTCCTCTCGATCCTCGAGCTCAACGGCATGGCGCTCGTGCCCTCGGGCAAGTACCTCAAGATCGTCGAGTCGGGCCGCGTCGAAGGCCGCGCGATCCCGCTCTACACGGAGGACGACGAGCTCCCGACCGGCGATCGCTTCATCACGCATCTGCATCGCGTGACGAACATCTCGGCGGAAGACGCCTCTGCGCTGCTCGAGCGCTTCAAGTCGGGTGACGGCAGCATCACGGGCTACGCGCCCACCAACATGCTGATCATTACCGACACCGCGACCAACATTCAGCGCATGGTCCGGATCCTCAACGTGATCGACGTCGCGCGGACCGGCGAGCAGATGTGGGTCGAGCCGGTGCATCACGCCGACGCGACCGAGCTCGCAGCTCGCCTCACCGAGATCTTCGAGCCGGGCGCGAGCGCGGCAGGCGGCGCACGCGCTGCAGCACCCGCGGCAAAGGGTCGCGCTGCAGCACCCGCGGCAGGGTCGGTCCCTGCGGGAACCGCAACGGTCGGCCGCGGCGGTGAAGCGCGCCTCACCAAGATCCTCCCAGACGAGCGCACCAACTCGCTGATCATCTTGGCGACCGAGCGCATGTATTTGCGCGTGCTCGAGATGCTCAAGTTCCTCGACGTCTCGATCGAGGGTGAAGGCCGCATCCACGTTCACCACCTGCAACACAGCGACTCCGAAGAGATGGCGACGACGCTGCAAGCGCTGATCGGCGGCAAGGGCGGCGGCGGCGGTCAAGCGGGCGGCAAGGGCGGCGCGGCGGCCGCTGCAACCGGCGATGGCATCTTCGAAGGCACGGTCGCGATCACCGCGCACAAGGCGACCAACGCGCTCGTGATCACGTCATCGGGTCATGACTACGCAGCGCTGCGCGGCGTGATCGACAAGCTCGACAGCGAGCGCAAGCAAGTCTTCATCGAAGCCGTGATCATGGAGCTGAGCGTCGATCGCAGTAACAGCTTCGGCACGTCGTTTCACGGCGGCATCCCGGACGTACCGGTCGATGACTCGGTTTCGGTGCTCGGCTTTCAAGCCGGCAACACGATCGGCGGCTTGAAGGGCATGGCCGCGAGCGGCGACGTGCTCACCGGTCTTGCGGTCGGTGTGCAGGGCCCGGTGATCTCGAACTCCCAGCAGCTCGTGGGTCTTTCGCTGCCAGGCTTCGGCGTCGCGATCAACGCGCTCGCGAGCTCGGGCGACGCGAACATCCTGTCGACGCCGCACTTGATCGCGACCGATAATGTCGAGGCGGAGATCAGCGTCGGTCAGAACGTGCCGTTGCAGACCGGCTCGGGTCTGGGCGGAGGCCTGGGTAACCTTGGCGCGCTCGCCGGGCTGACCGGCGGCAGCAGCGGCGCCGGCGCTGGCGGCCTCGGCGCGCTGGCAGGGCTCTCGGGCCTCGGCGGTATGGGCGGGGGCTCGGTGCCGCGTCAAGACGTCGGTACGACCGTCACGATCACGCCGCACATCAACGCGAGCAGCGAGATCCGCCTCGAGATCAACCAAGAGATCTCGTCGGCCGGCGCGCCCAGCAATCAGGGCGAGCTGGGCGTGGTGTCGATCGATCGCACGCGCGCCAAGACCGAGGTCGTCGTGCGCGATCAGCAGACCGTCGTGATCGGCGGCTTGATGCGCGATCAGCTCACCAACTCGAGCACCAAGGTGCCCGTGCTCGGCGACATCCCGCTGCTCGGCGCGCTGTTCCGCAGCTCGAGCAAGCAGAAGATCAAGAAGAACCTGCTGCTGTTCTTGACGCCGTACATCATTCGATCGCCTGCGGATCTGCGCTCGATCTACGAGCGCAAGATGCGCGAGCGCCAAGAGTTCCTAGACCGCTACTTCGTGTTCAGCGAGCGCGACTACGAAGCTCCGCTCGACTACTCGCGCACGCGCGGCATGATCGGCGAAATCATGAGCGAGCTGCGGCTGCTGGCCGAGCAACGCCAGCTGCTGGCCGATGCCGCGATGCGACCGGCGCTGATCCACTCGCCGCGCGCGCCCGTGGGCCAAGCGCCAGATGGCTCGATGGCCCCAACCGGGCCGCAAGAGGGCGACACCGTGATCGAGCCCGAGGGCGCCTCGGCGCCGCCCGAGCCGGTCGAGCCGCCGCCACAAGAAGCTCCGCCTGAGCCGCCGCCCGCACCCGAGGTCGTGGACTGATGGAAGAGCGCTACGTCGGTGAGATCTTGGTGCGCCAAGGCGCGCTCAGCCGCGATCGGCTCGAGCAGGCGCTCGACGTCGCGCGCGAGAAGAACGCGCGGCTGCGCGACGTGCTCACGACGTCGAACGTGCTCGATGAGGACGCGTATGTCGGCGCGCTCGCGCGTGAGCTCGGGATCCCGCAGATCACGAAGATCGCGACCGACCAGATCCCGGCGACGCTGATCGAGCGCGTGCCGATCAACTTCGCGCGCCAGCACCGCTTGTTGCCGCTCGCCGAAGACGACGTCTCGGTGCGCGTCGCGATCAGCAACGTGCTCGATCTCTCGGCGCTCGATGATCTGCGCGCGTTGCTCGGCAAGCGCTGCGATGCGGTCGCGGCGTCGAGCGTGCTGGTCGAGGACGCGATCAACCGCGTCTACGAGCGCCGCGACGAGAACGCGCTCGCCGAGACCGACAAGGTCGACGACGCGGAGGAGCTGCAAGACCTGATCGACATGACCGACGAAGCGCCGGTCATTCGTTGGGTCAACAACCTGTTCTACGAAGCGGTGCGCGACCGCGCGTCCGACATTCACATCGAGCCGGCCGACAGCGAGGTCGTCGTGCGCTATCGCATCGACGGCAACCTCTACCGCACCAAGACCGCGCACAAGGCGTTCCTGCCTTCGATCGTGGCGCGCGTGAAGATCGAGGCGAGCCTCAACATCGCCGAGAAGCGCCTGCCGCAAGACGGCCGCATCACCAAGAAGATCAAAGGCAAGCTGATCGACGTCCGCGTCTCGACGATCCCGACCGCGCGCGGCGAGCGGATCGTGCTGCGCTTGCTCGACAAGGAGCAGATCCTGCTCGACTTGCCCGCGCTCGGCTTCAGCCGTGATCGCTTGTCGATCATGGAGCACCTGATCGGCCGGCCGAACGGGATCATCTTGGTCACCGGCCCGACCGGCTCCGGTAAGACCACCACGCTCTACGCGTGCTTGAACAAGATCAACTCACCCGACCTCAACATCCTCACCGTCGAGGATCCGGTCGAGTACGAGCTGCGCGGCATCTCGCAGATGCACGTGCAGCCGAAAATAGGCCTGACCTTCGCCGCCGGCTTGCGCTCGTTCTTGCGCCAGGATCCGGACGTGATCATGGTCGGCGAAATTCGCGATCAGGAGACGGCCGAGATCGCGATCCACGCCTCGCTCACCGGTCACTTGGTGTTCTCGACGCTGCACACGAACGACGCCGCGAGCGCGGTCGCGCGCTTGGTCGAGATGGGCGTGCAGACGTTCTTGATCGCCTCCTCGCTGCTCGCGGTGCTCGCGCAGCGCTTGGTGCGCAAGCTGTGCCTCAAGTGCCGCGAGCCGTTCATCCCGAGCGACGAGGATCTGCGCGAGCTCGCGCTCGATCCGGCGGGCTACGGACCGCCGCGTCCGCTCATCGCCGGACAAGGCGCGCAAGTGTCGAGCGAGGTTTGGGCCTCCAATGAAGACGCGCCAACGCAGGTTGTGAAGGTTGGAGCGAGCGCAGCGAGCCTCGATGGAGGGGATCCGACCCACTCCCCATCATCACCGAAGCCGCCGCGCCCGGTGTTCTACAAGCCGCACGGCTGCGAGGCCTGCGCGGAGACCGGCTACACCGGTCGTATCGGCATCTACGAGCTGCTGGTGATCGACGAAGCGATCCGGCGCGAGGTGCTCAGCAACAGCGACGCCAAGCAGATCACGCGCATCGCGTGCGCGCGCGGCATGACGAACTTGCGCGAGGACGGCGTCCGCCAGGTCATCGCGGGACGCACCAGCATCGAAGAAGTGCTCGCAGCCACGCACGGCGGCGAGCTCGACATGGAGTAAGCCGTGGCGGTCTGGCAATGGCAGGGCGTCGACGATCGCGGCCGCAACGTCAAGGGCATCCGTGACGCGGACAACGCGCGCGTGCTGCGGACGATCTTGCGCCGCGAAGGCATCCTCGCGACCGCGATCGATGAAGAGACCGTCGCGCGCAGCAAGTCGGCGCGCGAGATCAACTTCTCGAAGTACCTGAACCGCGTCTCGACGCTCGATGTCGGCGTCATCACGCGGCAGCTCGCGACGCTGCTGCGCTCGGGTGTGCCGCTGGTCGAGGCGCTGAGCGCGTTGATCGAGCAGGTCGACAACCCGAACCTGCACAGCGCGCTCACGCAGACCCGCGACAAGGTCAACGAAGGCACGAGCTTCGCCGACGCGTTGCGCGCGCACCCGAGCATCTTTCCGGACCTCTACGTGAACATGGTCGCAGCCGGCGAGACCTCCGGCACGCTCGACACCGTGCTCGAGCGGCTCGCTGATCACCTCGACGCGGCGGGACGTTTGCGCAACAAGGTCGCGAGCGCCCTGGCCTACCCGGCGTTCATGTTCTTGTTCGGCATCGGCGTCATCACGATGTTGATGGTGGTCGTGGTGCCGAAGATGACCTCGATCTTCGAGGGCTTCGACGCGACGCTGCCCTGGTACACGCGCGCGCTGATCTTCGTGAGCAACGCGCTCGGTGACTACTGGTGGCTGATCGTCGCGGTCTTCGGCGGGCTGATCTACGCCGCGCGCCGCTGGCAAAGCTCGCCAGAGGGTCGCGCGATCTGGGATGCGAAGCTCCTCAAGTTTCCAGTCCTCGGCTCGCTCGTGATGATGATCGCGGTCGCGCGCTTCGCCCGTACCTTGAGCACCTTGCTCGCGAGCGGCGTGCCCGTGCTCAGCGCGCTCGATGTCACGCGCAACGTGCTCGGCAACGTCGAGCTGATGCGCGTGGTCGAAGACGCGCGCGGCAGCATCCGCGAAGGCGAGAGCATCGCCGCACCGCTCAAGCGCAGCGGCGTCTTCCCGCCGATCGTGACGCACATGATCGCGATCGGAGAGCGCAGCGGGCAGCTCGAGCAGATGCTCGCGAGCGTGTCGGACGCCTACGACTCGGCCGTCGAGA
>JAYUYY010000507.1:0-5267 GCA_043752225.1 Sandaracinaceae bacterium
CATGCTCAAGCCCCAAGAAACCAATCGCTTCGTCGAACCCGGAACCGCATTCATGGAGCTCGCCGGGCTCGATGGCCAGCCCACCACCGCGCGCGCAAACGGAGCGGCGGAAGGCGCTCGTGCGAAGACGTCTGCGACAGCGCGCGAGCACTTCGACGTGATCGTGATCGGCGGCGGTCAAGCCGGTCTCTCGGTCGGCTACCACTTGAAAAAGCAAGGCGTGCGCTTCGTGATCCTCGACGCGAGTGAGCGCATCGGCGATGCGTGGCGCAAGCGTTGGGACTCGCTGCGGCTGTTTTCGCCGGCGTGGCTCGACAGCTTGGACGGCATGCCGTTCCCCGCGCCGCGCGATCACTTCCCGACCAAGGATGAGATGGCCGATTACCTCGAGGCCTACGCTGCGCGCTTCGCGCTGCCCGTGCGCAGCGCAACGAAGGTCCAGAAGCTGTGCCGTAGCGAAGACGGAAAACGCTTTGTCGTGCGAGCCGGTGGCATCGAGCTGCAAGCCGACCAGGTCGTGATCGCGATGGCGACCTTCCAAAGCCAGCGCGTGCCCGACTTCGCGCGCGGCGTGCGGTCCGACGTCGTGCAGCTGCACTCGAGCGAATACAAGAATCCCGCGCAGCTCCGCGAGGGTGCAGTGCTGATCGTCGGCGGCGGCAACTCCGGCGCGGAGATCGCGCACGAGGTTTCGCGCACGCACAAGATCTTCATGACCGCACCCGACGTCGGCCAAGTGCCGGTTCGCATGAACAGCTTGTTCGGACGGCTGGTGTTCGCGCGGCTCTTGATGCGCGTCATCTTTCATCGCGTGCTCACGATCCACACGCCGATCGGTCGCAAGGCGCGTCCGCAGATGATGGTCAAGGCGACACCGCTGATCCGTGTGCGCACAGCAGACCTCGCGCGCGACGGTGTCGAGCGCAGCACCTCACGCGTGTGCGCGATCTCGGACGGCCTGCCGCAGCTCGACGATGGGCGCGTGCTCGACGTCCGCAACATCGTTTGGTGCACCGGCTACAAGCCGAGCCAGTCGTGGATCGATCTGCCGATCTACGACGACGATGGTCGCCCCGCGCACGAAGCCGGTGTCGTCACGCGTGAGCCCGGCCTGTACTTCGTGGGCTTGCCGTTCCTGTACTCGATGTCGTCTGCGATGGTGCACGGCGTGGGCCGCGACGCGGAGCGCATCGCGAAGGTGATCGCGAAGGCACGGCCGATCGTCGCGACGAGCCGCGCTACGTCACCGCTTGCGCCTCATGCCGAGGCACGCTCGCAAAGCCGCTGAGCTTCAGCCACTTCGGGAAGCCGCGCACGAGCTCTGCAGGTCCCTCTAGATCGATCGCACGCGCGCGCAGCGTATCTGCGAACGTGCGATCGCCCATCCATACATCGACCAACGCGCGCACCGTCGTCTCGACCTGCAAGTCGACCGGCAAACCCGGGTTGGTCAAGCACAGCTCGACCTCCGGCTTCTGAATGCGAAGCCAGTAGCGGCTGCGCTTGGCTTCAACATCGCGCAGCCAAAAGCTCACGACGATCGGCTTCGCCGGCAGCCGCTTCACGTCGAGCCGGCGATGCAGATCCCACATCATCAAGACCGGATCGAGGTCGATCGCGCGCATCTTGCGCCGCGCCCAACGCTTGCCCCACTCACCGAGCCCGATCACGAGCGGCTCGAGCTCGCGCCCCGCTTCGGTCAAGCGATACGCGGTGCCCGCTGCACCCTCGCGCTCGCAGCGCTCGAGCAAACCTTGCTCCTCGAGCATGCGCAGGCGCTGCGCGAGCAAGCTGCGCGACATCAGCGGCACGCCATGGAGGATTTGGTTGAAGCGGTAGTTCCCGCACAGCAGCTCGCGAACGATCAGCAGCGTCCAGCGCTCACCGACGATCTCGAGCGCCTGTGCGACGGGGCAGAACTGTCCGTAGTTGATCATGCGCTCGCTCCATTCGTGCGTGCCTGCGTGATCAGCGTCCTACCAGGCATGCGATTCGTCGAGCGGTTCTTTTTTAGAACTTGAGGCGGCGGTCCAGTACGCCTAAGACCGGCATCACACCCTCAGGGAGGCCTGCCATGACCGCGACCTATGATTTCGTCGAGACCATCCGAACGCTCGCACCGAGCGTGGCCGAGCGCGCAGCCGCGTGCGATGCCGAGGGCCGCTTCGTGTCGGAGAGCTACGCCGAGCTCAAGCGCAGCAAGGCGTTCTCAGCCGGCATACCGAGCGACTTGGGGGGCGGCGGCGCCAGCTACGGCGCGCTCTGCAACGGCCTGCGCGAGCTCGGCCACGCCTGCGGCTCGACGGCGCTCGCGCTCTCGATGCACACGCACTTGATCGCGGCTGCCGTGTGGCGTCACAAGCACGGCCAGCCGGCCGAAGCGCTGTTGCGCAAGGTCGCAGCGGGCGAGCTGGTGCTGGTGAGCACGGGTGCAGGCGATTGGCTGCAGAGCGTGGGCCACGCCGAGCGCGTTCAAGGCGGCTACCGAGTGAGCGCGGTCAAACGCTTTTGCAGCGGCGCACCCGCGGGCGATTTGATGATCACCAGCGTCCCCTACCAAGACGCTGATAGCCCTGGCCGCGGCGCCGAGGTCCTGCACTTCGCAACGCCGCTGCGCGCGCCGGGCGTCACGCTGCGCGATGACTGGGACGCGCTCGGCATGCGCGGCACCGGCTCGTGCAGCATCGAGCTGAGCGATGTGTTCGTCGCCGAGGAAGGGATCTCGCTGCGGCGCCCTTCCGGCGTTTGGCATCCCTCGTGGAGCGTGATCATGACCGTCGCACCGCCGATCTACATGGCGCCGTACGTCGGCATCGCGGAGCGCGCGGCCGCGCTGGCCAAAGAAACGCTCCGCAAGCGCGCGCCTGCGGATGCGCCCGATGCACTCGAGCTGCAAGCGCTCGGCGCGCTCGAAAACTCGCTGACGCTCACACAGATCACGTTCCGCGACATGGTCGAGCTCGCGCGCGAATACGACTTCGAGCCCTCGACGGAGCGCGCCTCGCAAATGCTGGTGCGCAAGACGCTGGTGACCAACGCGCTGCTCGCGACCGTGCGCAGCGCGATCGACGTCGCAGGCGGCAGCGCGCTGTTTCGCAAGCTGGGCCTCGAGCGTCTGCTGCGCGACGTGCAAGGCGCGCCCTTCCATCCGCTGCCCGAGCGCAAACAGCTCGCGTTCACGGCGCGCGTCGCGCTCGGCCTCTCGCCGGTCTGAGCGCGCCGGTTGAAGCGCGGTCGAAGCGCACCGAGATCACTCGGTCTTGAACGCCGAGAGCCAAGTGGTCAAAGAGCCGACCTCGCCGAGGTCGAACCATGCGCGGCTGATGTGGGCTGCGACATCGGACGGCTCGATGAACGGTGTGCTCGGATCGACGACCAGCACTGCGAGACCCGTGATCTCGTAGCCGCGCGCGCTGCGATGACCGAGCATCGTCGGCCGCAACGCTCGGCCCGCGCTCGCCAGCCAAGCGAACGCGTTGACCGGCGACTCGGCCCCATCTTGGTCCGCGCTCACGTCGCTGGCCACATCCGTGGTGTCGACGGCGTCGTGGAGATCGGTACGCAGATGCTCAGCGACCGCGAGCGTGAGCCCGGTCGGCGGCTCGTCCAAACCCGATTGCGCCACCAGCATCGGACCTGTCGACTCGATCGCGAACAGAAACCCACCGAGCGCTCCGCTGCGCGCCACGAGCAGATCGAGCCCGAGCCGCGCGCGCTCGCGTGGCCCAGGGCACGCCGAGAGCGCCGCCGTCATGTGCGTTGCAGCCGCGTTTGCGGTGAGCAGCATCGCGGCCGCGCTCGGACCATCCGCTGCCAGCCCATCGTTGGCTTGCCCTTCCCGCGTCAGCCGGTGGTGCTTGGCGATCAACGTGCGGTTACCGTGCTTGCCGAGGATTTCGCCGCAGCGCGCCGCGTACGCATCGAACGTCGCGCGGTCGCCGACCAGCCGTGCGACCCGCGCACGCGCTTCATACGCAAGGCCGAGGTTGAGACCGCGCGCGCCGATCTGCTCGAGGTACTCGAGCACCGAGGTGGTCAACGCTTCGGCCGCCTCGCGCTCCTGCAGCGCCGCGTGCGCGATCGCCAGCGGCAGCTTGATGTGGACGACGCTATGAGTGAGCCCCTCGCGCTCGGCGTCGCCGAGATAGCGCGAGCCGATGGCGCGCGCCTCCTCGTAGCGCCCGAGCGCACCGAGCACCTTGAGATGCGCGCCCGCGATCTCACCCCACAGCGGATGACGCCCGGCCGAGACGCGCTCGAGCGCAAGCGCAAGGTCAGTGAGCGCGGCTTCGTGGTCGCCTCGGATGCGATGATACTCCCCGCGCGTAGTGCTGGATCGGCATCCAGCCTTCGAGGTTGGATGCCATCCACGCGATGCTGTCGAGCAACTGTTTGACCCGCACCAGATCGTCCGACATCGCGTGCGCCGTCAGCTCGGCCATGAGATGGCCGCCCTCGAAGAACTGTCGCGCGCTGTTTTGGATCCGCAGCAGCTCCACCTGCTGCTTGCAGCGCTCCGCGGAGCGCACGTCGCCTTGCCACAACCGATAGAGCATCGTGATCAGCAACGCATTGACCTGATGCAGCGGATCGCTCTCGATCGCGCGCGCATGCTCGATCGCGAGGTCGGTGCCGACCGGCGCCTCGCTGAAGCCGAGACCGCAGATCACCCCAGTCACCATGTAGCGCTGGTGCGTCGCGTCGAGCCCGGCGCGATCCGGCTGCGTCGCGCGCTCGATCAGCGCACCGTAGATGGCGCGCGCTTCGCCCATCCGAGCTGTCAGGCTTCGACCGCTTCGGTGTTCCCGAGCCCTCCGGGGATCAGCCCTGAGATTCGGCTGTAGAGCGTGTGGAGCTGCATGCGAGGCCGACCGAGCTGCTTGCACAGCGCAACGCCCGCTTGAAAGGTCTCGAACCAGTCCGTCGGAAGCGACTGCAACAGCTTGTTGTAGGCGTCGGGATCCGCGTCGCGTTCCATGTCACCCGCGCGCAGCAAGTGCTGAGCGTACCGAAATGGCTCTTTGCGCTTCTGAAATAGCAACGCCAGGCGTTGCTGTTGCTCCGCGGTCCGCGTCGCGTCGACCGACGCGCGCAGCAGACCGACGAACCCGCGCTGCGAAAGCGAAAAACGCCGGGCCGCGCTCGAGATGATGCCGGCTACCAGCAGCTCGTCGAGGCTGCGCAGCAGGCGCCCCGCGTCGGCGTGGCCCGTCAGCAGCTGAACCTCGTCGAAGCTCACCCCGATATCGGGCGCGAGCGCGAGCGCC
>JAYUYY010000508.1:0-5252 GCA_043752225.1 Sandaracinaceae bacterium
GCGAAGCCGGGAGCCCGGAAGCGTTCGACGTCGTGCTGACCGACATGGCGCCCAAGACCACGGGCGCGCGCGTGCGCGATCAGTTCTTGAGCTACGAGCTCTACCTGCGTGCGCTGACGCTCACCGATACGTTGCTCGTGAAAGGCGGCAGCTTCGCCGGCAAGATCTTTCAAGGCGCGGAGATGGAAGACGCGCGCCGCGCGACGGCCGAGCGCTTCGAGCAAGTGAAGATCGTGAAGCCGAAAGCATCGCGCAGCGAGAGCTACGAGATCTTCTTGGTCGGCCTGAAACGAAAATAGTTATCGGGAGAACGTGCGCCGTTCTTGCTCCCGCCCCGCCGGCAAAGCCCAATCCACACGAGAGCGGTCCCCACCTTCTTCACGAGGGGATCGTAGCTCGCGCTACTTTGCCTTCTTGAGCGCTTCGAGGCGCTCGCGTGTGCGCTCCGCGTGCTCGCCCTTCGGCTCGAGGTCCAAGTACTTCAAGTAGTGCTTGCGCGCCGACGCGAACTCTTTGTCGCCGGCGAGCATGTTGCCGAGCAGGTAATGCGCGGTGGCGTATTTCGCGTCGAGCTTGAGCGCGCGCTCAAGCGTCGCGATCGCCGTCGCGCGATCGCCCGCAGCACGCTGCGCGAGCGCGAGCTCCGCCAGCATCGCAGGCGTTGGGTCACCGCCGGTTTCGGTCGCGGCCTTCATGGCAGCGAGCGCGCCTTGCGAGTCGCCGGCGCGACGCAAACCGTTTCCGATCGCGAGCAGCGCAGCGCGATCGTTCTTGGCTTCACCGGCCGCGGTGCGCAGCTCCTTAGCGCCGTCTTCGCCACGCCCGGAATCGACCAACAGAAGGCCGAGGTTCACGCGCGTCATCGTCAGGCTGG
Source organism: Sandaracinaceae bacterium (assembly GCA_043752225.1). GTDB lineage: Bacteria > Myxococcota_A > Polyangia > Polyangiales > JAFGIB01 > JAYUYY01. The sequence goes on from JAYUYY010000508.1 coordinate 875, forward strand.
GCTCGATCTCGAGCGCGGTGCGGTACGCGCGCTCGGCGCCTTGGGCGTCGCCGCTGTCCTCGAGCGCGAGCGCGAGGTTCTGCTGCACGTTGGCCGAGCCGGCGTTCGCGCGCGCAGCGCGTTCGAGCAACGCGACGGCTTCCTCGAGCTTGTTTTGCTCGCGCAGAATGACGCCGAGGTTATTCAACGCTTCGGCCAAGTCCGGTTGCAGCTCGATCGCACGGCGATAGGCGCGCTCGGCGGCGGGCAAGTCCTCGAGCATCTCCTCGGCGATTCCGAGATCGAGGTGCGCGCGCGCGTCGTCGGGCGCCGCTGCGATCGCTTGCTCGAACAGCGCCTTGGCGCCGGCGGCGTCGTTCGCCTGCAGCTTCTGCTCGCCGCTCTTCACCTGCTCGGACGCGGCGGGCACGGACCGCGCTTGTGCGGGCGGCTCATCCGGCAATGCAGCAGGCGGCGGACGTTCGCTGGCCGGGCCACACGCGCTGAGCGCTATCAGCGCGCTCACAAACCAAGAAGCTCGCAAAAGACGCGTTCGCATTCCGCTGCGATCGCACGGATCGGCGCGCTGCTCAATCCATCGCGCGAATGACTTCGCGCAGCGCACCCGAAAGCTCGGCGAGCTGGCCTGGCCCCGCAAGCTTCTGCCCGGTCGACGTGCGCACGTAGAAGACGTCGGCGGCGCGCTGGCCCTCGGTATTGACCTTCGCGAGCGCGATGGTCAACCCCTTCTCGTGCAGCGTGCGCGCGATCGTGTGCAGCAAATCGGGACGGTCGCGCGTGTACACGTCCACGATCGTGAACCGGTTGGACGACGCGTTGTCGACGTGGATCTCGGTCTTGATGTGCGGACCGACGCGCATCCACGGCGGCGGCTTGCTGCGCCGCGCGAGCACGTCGTTCCAAGCGCTGAGGCCAGCGAGCACGTCCGCGATCGTGGCGCGCAGCTTCGCGAGCTCGCCTTCCATTAGATCCGGCGAATCGATGCTCGGATGGCTGACATGAAAGACGTCGAACGCCTCATCGATCTCGCCCGGCCGCTTGCGCGTGTAGAGCTCGGCGGACTCGACGCTGAAGCGACCGGCGGCGAGCGCGGCCGTCAAATCGGCGAGCAAGCCGGCGCGATCGTCGACCGCGATCACGACCTCCAACGTGCGCTCGCTGATCGCCGAAGGCATGGCTGCAAACCCGAGCCCGCCTGCGCGACCTGCCGTGACTTTCGCGTGCACGCGGATGCGCGCGGCGCTGTTCGCGAGCAAGTAGCGCTCGGACATCTGCGAGACGAAGGACTCGAGCTGAACGCGCTCGTCTGCATCAATGACGCCCTCGGCGAGCTCGGCGCGCACGCGCTCGACGTGCTCGGATGCGCCGCCTCGACCTTCGAGCATGTCCGCGACCGAGCGCCACAGCTCCTGCAGCATGCGCGCGTTCCACGCGGTCATCGCCGAAGGGTTCACCGTCGACACGGTGCAGAACGTGAAGAGGTAGAGGTCGTTGAGGCGGTGCACCGTCCCGACCTCGCGCCCGACCTCGGCGATCGTCATCGGGTCGGTGATGTCTCGGCGCACGGCCCAGTGGTACATGCTGAGCTGATTCGTGATCAGCCACTGCACGTGCGCGATGTCATCGGGTGCAAGGCCCAAGCGCTCTGCGACCGAAACCGAGATCGCCGCCGCGTGCCGGGCCGGATCGTCGGGGTGCCCGGTGCCGAGGCCGTGCAACAAGAGCGCGAGCGTGAGCGGTAGCGGGCGCGGCATCTCGGCCGCGAGCCGGCTCGCCATCAAGAACTCCGACGCGAGCTCACCGCGCGACAGCTGGCGCAGCTTGTCGACCGCCATCACGGCCTGCGTGTCGACCGTGTACGTGTGATAGGCGTCTTGATGCACGCGGCCGGTCACGGCCTCGAGCTCGGGGATCATCGCGAGTAGGAGCCCGACCTCGTGCAGCTCCTCGAGCAGCGAGCCGCGGCGCACGGGCGCGAGCTCGGCGCGCGTAAGCAGCTGGCTGAAGATCGTCGCGGCCTCGTCGGAACGGCGCAAACGGCGCGCCCACTCGCGATCGGTCGTGTGCGCGGAGATCACGTCGCGCGCTTCGGGATCGGGCGGCAAGCCCTCGCGCACCACGTACGCGTAGAGCCGAAACGCGTCCGGAGGATGCAACAAGACGGCGGTCTTGAAGGTCACTTTGCCGTCGTGCACGAGCACGCCGCCGCCCAGATCGCGGATCGTCGTTGGCGGCGGCCGCAGCGAGCGGCGCACGCGATCGCCGATGCGATCGACCACCCTCGCGATTGAGCGCGCGTGCCGGTAGTGCGTCTGCATCAGCTGCTCGACAGCGAGGTGCATCCCGTCGCGATAGCCGAGCGCGACCGCGAGCGTGTCTTGGTCTTCGAACGTGATGCGATCACGCCTTCGCCCCGCCATCAGGTGCAAGCGATTGCGGAGCGTCCAGAAGTGCTCTTGCGCGGCGCCGAGCTCGCCGACTTCATGTGCGGTCAGCATGCCGTGCGGCACGACCTGCTCGAGCCCTTCGGTTTGAAAGCGGGCGCGTGCAGACCACGAGATCACGTCGAGGTCGCGTAGACCGCCGCGGCCGAGCTTCAGCTCCGGCTCGCGCAGGTACAGCGAATCGCCGAAGCGCTCGTGGCGCGCTTGGGTGTCGGTCTCGAGCGCTTCGATGAAGCGCTCGAGCATGCCGCTGAAGATCTGCTCGCGGCCGCGCGCGACCAGCTCCGCGACGATCGAGCGCTCGCCCGCGATCTGACGCACGTCGAGCAGCGTGGTCGCAGTGCGAATGTCGGTGTGACTGAGCTCGAGCGACTCATCGAGGCCGCGCACCGCATGGCCGATATCGATCGCGCAGTCCCAGAGCGGATAGAGCACGGCCTCTGCCAGCTTTTGAACGCGCGCGTCGCCCGGGTTGTCGCAGAGAAACAGCACGTCGATATCGCTGTGCGGCGCGACCAGTCTGCGCCCATAGCCACCGACCGCCACCAGCGCGATGCGGCCGAGCGGTACGTCGCCGACTCGGGCCTCGGCTTCGGCCGCGCAGTAGAGGCTGCCGAGCAAGCCGTCGAACATGCGTGCCCAGCGTTCGGCGACAGCGAGGCCGCGCTGACCGGAGTTGATCGCTTCAACGAGCGCCGCGCGATGGCTGCTCAAATAATCGCGGCAGGTTTCGCGCAACGCCGCGGGTGAGGAATCCGCCATGCGGCGCGCAGTATGGGAGCGAGAACACTCCGCAGCAAGTGCGACTGCCCAGCGAGATTTCGCGGGGCCAGACCGCTTCTCGAGGCCCCCTTACGGGCGAGCCGGCCGCGGCGCGTGCTCGCGCTGCCAATACCGAGTGATGCCGAGCGCGATGCCTTCGGCCAGGCGCTGCCGGTACTCGTCGGTCGCGAGCGCGATCGCTTCCTCGGCACGCGTGATGAACGAGGCCTCGACCAAGATCGCGGGCATCCGTGCGCCCACGAGCACGTAGAAGAGGGCGCGCTTGACGCCACGATCGTTGAGGTTGGGTAAGACTTGCCGCCCTGCGCGCAGCGTCGCTTCCTGGACCTCGTGCGCGAGATCGAGCGAGTGACCGACCTGCTCCTTGCGGTAGAGCGAAGCGAGCACCAGCTGAAGCGCGCTCACCCCGGCCTCTTGCGTGCCATTTTCCTGTGCGGCCAAGCGCATCGCAGCGGCATCGGTCGTGCTGTCGAGCACATACGTCGAGACGCCACCTTTGTCGTCCGGGGAGTCCGACGCGTTGAGGTGGATCGACACGAACAGATCGGCGTCTAGCGCGTTTGCCAGCGCCGAGCGCTCTTCGAGCGTCACGAAGACATCGCGATCGCGTGTCATGACGATGCGCGTGTCGGGCAGCGCGCGCTGCAAGATCTTTCGAGCTCGCAGCGCAAGCGAGAGCGCGGTCTCGGCCTCGCGCACGCCGTTCGGGCCTTTCGCTCCCGGCTGCTCACCGCCGTGGCCGGGATCGAGCACGATCGTGTGCGCAGCACGAGCGCTGCGCGCGCGCGCGGCCTCGTCGCGAAAGTCCATCACCACACGATACGGCTCGCTCAAGAAGAACAAGCGATACGCCGTGGTCGGCTCGACCTCGAACGTCACGCGCACCTGGCCTGCGCCGAGCTCGGCCACGTGAATGCGCCGCAGGCCCGCGCTGCCGACCTGCGTCAGCGCAGCGACCTCGCGCGAGACGCTCGCGCCATCGAGATCCAAGAACAACCGCCGCGGCTCGCCGGGCTCCGCCGGCAGCTCGCCGCGCCGATACACCGCGACCTCATCGAAGCGCAGCACGACGCGAGCTTCGGCGTTCGGCTGTGACGCTCCACTCCCACTGGGGGCGCCACCATATACAGCGACCTCTTGCAGCCTCACCA
>JAYUYY010000509.1:0-5251 GCA_043752225.1 Sandaracinaceae bacterium
TTCGTGCTCGCGTCGTCGCAGATGCTCGCCAACGGCATCAAGAAGACGATGGGCGAGTCGGGCAGCCTCGACAAAGGCTTCATCATCCGCAAAGGCTCCGAGAACGAGCTGTCGAGCAGCATCGAGCAGCGCCTGGTCGGCATCGCGCTGGCGGCGCCGGGTGTGAAGCGCGACGCGAGCGGTCAGCCGGTAGGTGCAGCCGAGCTGATGCTGGTGATCGCGCTCGAGAAGCCCGGCACCGGCGGTCAAATGTCGAATGTGCAGCTGCGCGGGACGAGCGAAGCTGCGCTCGCACTGCGGCCTGAGATGCACATCATCGCCGGCCGTCCGGCGCGTTCAGGCACCGATGAAGTGGTGATCGGCCGGCGCATTCGCGGCTCGTTCCTCGGCGTCGAGCTCGGCCAGAGCTTCGAGATCAAGAAGAACCGCAAGGTCGAGGTGGTCGGCGTGTTCGAGAGCAACGGCTCGTCGTTCGAGTCGGAGGTCTGGGCGGACGTCGAGACGGTACGCACCGCGTTCGGCCGCGAGGGCATGGTGTCGTCGATCACGGTCGCGCTCGAATCGGCGAGCAAGCTCGACACGTTCAAGGCCGCGATCGAAGGCGACAAGCAGCTCAACCTGCAGGTCGAGAGCGAGCGCGCGTACTTCGAGCGCCAGTCCGAGGACACCGCGGCGATGATCCGCTACCTCGGCATCGCGATCGTGGTGTTCTTCTCGGTCGGCGCGATGATCGGCGCGATGATCACGATGTACGGCGCCGTTGCGGGTCGCTCGCGCGAGGTCGGTACGCTGCGCGCGCTCGGCTTCTCACGCCGCACGATCTTGGCGTCGTTCGTGATGGAGTCGTTCATGCTCGCGCTGATCGGCGGTGCGCTCGGCGCGCTCGCCTCGCTCGGCATGGGCTCAGTCGAGTTCAGCATGATGAACATGCAGACCTGGTCCGAGGTGGTGTTCTCGTTCGACCCGAGCCCCGAGGTCGTCATCGGCTCGCTCATCGCGGGCGGCGTGATGGGCATCTTCGGAGGCTTCTTGCCCGCCGTGCGCGCGGCCCGCATCTCGCCGGTCGACGCCATGCGCGAATAGCGAGGCGCGAATAGCCATGCGGGGACGAGAAGCTCTCGGTCAGCTGTCTTTGCGTGTGTCTTTGCGAACCACGACCTCGCCCGATTCGAGCTGCTCGAAGCGCGGATAGCGCTCCGGGTAGCCCTGGTCGAACGGCTCGCCGATGAAGCTCTCGCGCAGCACCGGCATCACGCTGAAGAAGCCGGCGAAGCGCTCCGCGATCTTCGAGACGTTGCGCTCGAAGTCGGTCATGCCCTCACCGCGCGCGATGCGTGCCTTCGCTTCATCGTTATGCGGCGGCATGATCGCCGTGATCAGCCGGAGCTTCTGCGCTTCGAAGACCAGCGCCTCGTAGCGGAACACGCCGAGCATGTAGAGGCCTTCGCGCTCAGTCAGCGTGCTCGCCCGCTCGGCGAGCGAGAGCGGATCGGCCAGCGCTGCGAGATAAGCGTCCTTGCCATCCGAGATCACGCGCTGCGCCAGCATCCAGACGTGCAGATAGGTCTTCGCAGGGATCGGCGCTGTGAATCCGCGGCCGAGGTAGTGCGGCTCGATGCGCGCGACGAGCAGCGCGCTGAAGCGCCCGAGCAAGCGGTAGAGCGCACGCTGCTGTTGTCGGTCGTAGCGGCGCCGCACTTCATCCACGATCGGCGGCAGCGTCTCGAGCTGCGAGCGATCCTGCTGCTGCACGAGCGGCACGAGGTCATCCCAAAAGCGCGCGACATCTGCAGGCGTGAGCGTGCTGTCGGCGATCGCGAGCTGCATCGGGTCTTCGTTGCCCTTGCGCGCGCGCTCCATGATCGCGCCGAGCCGGCTGCGCTTGCGCCAGAAGATCGATTCGAAGTGCCAAAGCTCGGGATCGGGCAGGAGCTCGTCCCAGAACAACGGATCGAGCTTGCGCGGCGGCGAGTGCGGCCCGATGTACGAGCGCTTCCACCAGTGGCCGGTGCGCTTCTTCTCCTCGATGCTCACCGGCTCGAGCATGACCGTGCTGATGCGCGCCGCGACCGGCGCTTCTTTGCGCTCGCGCAACACGGTGCCGAGCATGAAGTCCGCGCCGCGCCCTTCGACGATGCACTGCGCGAGCACGTTGGCCGCCGGCTGCGTGCCGTAGCTGTACGGATCCCAAGGCCCGACCATGCCGCTGATCAAGCTCGTCGGGTTCAAGCCGAATGTCTCGTAGATCACCGCTTGGTCACCGCGCGGGTGATAGGGCGAGACGAACTTGGGCGGCGAGTCCGGGTTCGAGGGCGAATAGTTGAAGTCGACCTCGTGCCAGGTCTGCTCGTCCCACGTCACTTCGACCAGCACCGAGATCTTCACGCCCGGATACGTGTTCGGCGGGAACACGCCATATGGATGCAGCCAGCGAAACGGATGCATGAAGCGAAAGAACGCGAACGGCAGCTGCGCGAGCTTCGGCAGTCGGTACCACGACGACCACAAGTGCCAGCTCTGTCCGACCCAGCTGTTGAACGGGAACGCGAACAGCGCGCTCGCCGTGTGGATCAGCACGTACGCGTTCGCGGCGAAGTGCGCGTCGACCGTCTGCAGTGACGTCAGCACGCTCGAAAAGTCGAGCGCACGCGCCGTCTCCTGATCGAGCAGCGGAAGGCAGCCGACGATCGTCAGCATGCTGAAGTAGCCGAAGCTCCCCATCACCTGAATGCCGATCATCAGAAAGACGGTCGTGATCGCGCACACGATGCTCAGGTCACCCGGGATCAGCGCGCAAACCGCGAACGGGATCTCGACCAAGAACATGAACCAGACGCCCGGCGCGAGCGCCCAGGCCGGCAGCTTCTGCGCGTAGTAACCGAGCGGTGAAGGCAACGGCTGCGCGACCAAGAAACCCTTGAGGTACGCGCGATCCTTGCTCGTCGCGCCGACGAATTTCTGCTTGCCGAAGCCGAACATCACGCGGAACAGCAAGAGCCGGAACGCCCACGCGATCAGCGGCGCGGGCGTGCCCACAGCAGCGATCGCGGGCAGCGGCAACGTCGCCGGCACGAACAGCGCGAGCAGCGTCGACTCGAACAGCAGGCAGTCCCACGGAAAGATCAAACCGATCGCCATGTCGAGCGACAAGTAGCAGACGTAGCAAACGCCGATCGCGTACGGCGACCACGGCCCGCCGTAGATCACCACGCACGATGCGATGAGCCCGATCCACGTGAGCGCGCGCAGCATCGCGTCGCTCGACGAGAGCCACAGCAGCGTCGGGAAGTAGAGCGCCCTACGCCAGCTGGGAAAGTCTTCCGCGGTCTTCGCGAGCCGGCGTCCGATCGGCATCCCGCCGCGCGCTCCCGCGCCGCGCACGATCTGCCCCGCGAGTGAGGCGAACGACACTAAGAAGGTGAGACCCAGCCCGCGAACGAAGAGGCCCCACACCTCGGTCGGAGTGAGCGGAACGAGCGATTCGAGCATGCGCGATCATCCAAACATGCGAGCCACCCATCCCGGAAGCCCCAACTGCGAGCGAACCGCGACATGAGCGCTGACACGCGGGCTCGATTGGTAGCGCGCGCGTTGTGGTCCGCGTGGTTTAATCCCGCCGATGCCACGAAGCGTCATGCCCACGACGCTGGCCGGTCGCTCGCTCAAGGTCGGCGGCCTTGTGACGCGTTCCGTGCTGCGTCGCATCGTGCTCAGCGTGCGCTCGCTGCTCGCGTCGCGCGAGCAACGCGCGCAGCTCCGTGCGCGCTACCACATGCAGGTGGCCGAAGAAGCCACCGCGACGCTCGGCAACATGAAGGGCGCCTTCATGAAGCTCGGCCAGATCTTGTCGTTCGCGGTCGAGTCGCTGCCCGAGAACGCGCGCAGCATGCTCGAGCGGTTGCAAACCGACGCGCCGCCGATGGCGTTTTCGATCGTGCGCGAAGTGGTCGAGGCCGATCTTGGCAAGCCGCTCCACGAGCTCTTTCGCAGCTTCGAGGAAGAGCCGATCGCCGCAGCATCGATCGGCCAAGTGCACGGCGCGCGCATGCACGACGGCACGGACGTCGTGGTCAAGGTCCAATACCCGGGCGTCGCCAAGGCGATCGCGAGCGACTTGCGTGCGAGCGACGGGCTCGCCGCGATGGTCAGCGCGCTCAACGCGAACATCGATGCGCACGCGGTGGTCGAAGAGGTCAAGGCGCGTCTGTTCGAAGAGCTCGACTACCGCAAAGAGCTCGCCAACCAAGCGGTGTTCTATTCGATTTGGCACGGCCATCCCCTGGTGCGCGTGCCCAAGCCGTATCCGGAGCTCTCCGGCGCATGCACGCTGACGCAAGAGCGCATGCACGGCTTGCCGTTTTACGAATTCCTAAAGGTCGCGCGGCCGGACGAAAAGCGCGTCGCCGTGCACGTCATGAACGACTTCGTGTTCGACTCGATGTACCGCCACGGCTTGTTCAACGGGGATCCGCATCCGGGCAACTACCTGTTCCTGCCCGACGGAGCGATCGCGTTTCTCGACTACGGCTGCGTGAAGCGCTTCAGCGCGGAGTTCATCCTCGACCTCCAGGCGCTCAACCGATCGCTGATGGAGGACGATCGAGCGGCGTTCGAGGTGCTGCTCAAGAAGATGCACGTCGTGTTGCCGGGTCGTCCGTACGACCTCGCCGAGCTCTGGAATTTCTTCTGCTATCACGCGGCGGGTTTTCGCGAGGATCGCGTGTTCACGTTCACCTCCGAATGGGTGCGCGAGGCGTTCGCCGTGATGGACCCGACCAAGCAGACGAAGATCAATCTGCCGCCGAGCTTCGTGTTTCTCAATCGCATCACGTTCGGGCTCAACTCGATCCTGCTCAAGCTCGAGGCGTCGGAGAACTTCCACCAGATGCACCGGCGCTGGAGCTATCCGGACGAGCGCAGACCTCCCTGCGTCTCAGCGCTTGGGGTCGAGCTTCCAGAGCGCTTCATGGACGCTTCGATGCGCCCCGTGCTCGAAGGCGCCGATGCAGCCTAACGAGTCACGGAAATTGCTCTGAAAACGTCAGTGTCCCTGGTTATGCCGACCCCAATTGTTCTATATATAGAAACTTGCAGCATTGTTTCAGCGTGCGTTTGGATGCGCACATAACGCGCAGATGTCCGTTTTTTGCGCCACTGCCTCTTGTGCTCACGGGCCTTTCTGAGGAAACGTGAGCCGTAAGTCGAGGCGGTCGACACTCAAACGCTGGGTAACGTGGGTCACGGAGGTCGT
>JAYUYY010000510.1:0-5249 GCA_043752225.1 Sandaracinaceae bacterium
GTTCGGCAGAGCCGACGGGCTCGGGTTTGGGAGAGCCGACAGGCTCCGAAGACAAGCTCAGAAGTACTTTTTTCGCTTACCGGAGCTGAGGATCCCCAGCATCTCACGATACTTGGCCACCGTGCGACGCGCGATGACGATGTCCGTCTGCGCGAGGATCTCGACGATCTTCTGATCGCTGTACGGATCGTTCGGGTCTTCTTCCCCGATGATCTTCTTGATCGCCTGCTTGACGCTCTCGGACGCGATGTCGTCCTGCGTCTCGCGCCGGATCGCGGAGTTGAAGAAGTACTTCAGCTCGAACACGCCGCGCGGCGTCGCGACGTACTTGTTGCTCGTGACGCGCGAGATCGTGCTTTCGTGCAGGCCGAGCTCTTCGGCTACGTCACGCAGGATCATCGGCTTCAAGTGCTCGATCCCGAGCTCGAAGAAATCGCGCTGCTTGACCACGATGCACTCGGTCACGCGCTCGATCGTCTTGCGGCGCTGGTCGATGCTGCGGATCAGCCACTGCGCGCTGCGCAGCTTGCTCTGGATGTATTCGCGGGCCGAAGCATCGCCCTTCATCGCCGAGCGGTAGAAGCCGCTGATCTTGAGCCGCGGCATGCCGTCGTCGTTGGCGGCGACGAAGTACTGGTCGCCGACCTTGTGAACCCAGACGTCGGGCTCGATGTACTGCGGGTCGGTCGTGACGAAGTTGCGCGCGGGACGCGGCTCGAGCTCGCCGATCATCTGCGCGACGTCGTAGATCTCGTCGACCTCGACGCCGGTCTTCTTCGCGATCGCCTGGTAGTTGCGGCGCTCAAGATCGTGCAGGTGCTCGTCGATGACGGTCAGCACGAGCTTGTCGAGATCGAAGTGAACCGCCTGCACGTGCAAGCACTCGCGTAAATCGCGCGCCGCCACGCCGACCGGATCGAAGCGCTGGATCATCTTCAGCACTTCTTCGGCGTCTTCCGCCTCGATGCCCGCTTCCCCTGCGAGCTTCGGCACGACTTCCTCGGGCGGGAGCCCTTCGAGCCTCAGGTAACCCTTCTCGTCGAGGTTACCGAGGACGAGGGCAGCGAACTTGCACTCCTCCTCGATCATGTCGCTCATCCGGATCTGCCACTCGAGGTGGTCGACCAGATCTTCGGTGTGCGACAGCGACGTCTCGTAGCTCGGCAGCTCTTCGAAGCCGCGATGCGAGCCGCCCGGCATCGGGCCCTGCATCGCGTGGTTCTCGAGATAACGATCCCAATCGATCTCGGACGACTTCTTTTCGGCGTCGCGGGCTTCGACATCGAGCTTCTTCTCGGAAATGTCGGCGACCGGGGACGCCGAGTGCGGGATCTCACCATTGGTGTGACGCGCTTGCTCGGGATCGGTCTGCAGATCCTCGAGCACTGGGTTCTCGAGCAGCTCCTGCCGCACGGTCTCCACCAGCTCCATGCGCGACATCTGCAGCAGCTTGATAGCCAGCTGCAGCTGCGGCGTCATGACCAGCTGTTGCGAGAGTTTGAGCTGCTGCTTGAGCTCCAAAGGATGCCCCTAACCGATTTCCCTGCACGCGACGAATCGCGCACTGCACGCTGATGCGGCTCGCGACTGCGGGCCCCTGAGCGTCGAGTATACGTCCCAAGCGCGTCGATCCAAGGCGACAAATCGGGAACGCACGCGTGTGATACTTCGCGTTGGGGCCCTGTGCTACCCTCGGGCTGCTGGGAATGATCACGGGATCGGTCGCTGGGGAACCGATGCCGGCGATCGAATTCACGGGATGACCAACGGGGCCGGGCGCATGGATACGTTCACGACTGAGCCGCCGGTCGGTCCTGCGCCTCGCATTCTGCTCGCCGATGACGACGAGACGATGCGCGAATACGTGGCCAAGCTCCTCGAGAGCCACGGAATGCAAGTCGTCATGGCCGAGGACGGGCACCGCGCGCTGGCCAAGGCGCGGGACAGCCAAATCGATCTCGTGCTGCTCGACATCGTGATGCCCGGGCTGGACGGCCTCGATTGCTGTCGCCTGATTAAGGGCATGCACGCCGACGGATTCTTGCCTGTAATGCTGCTCACGGCGCGCAGCGACACCGACAGCCGGGTCGCGGGACTGCGCATCGGTGCAGACGATTACGTCAGCAAGCCGTTCGACGAGCGCGAGATGTTGGCGCGCGTGCACAACCTGCTGCGCCTCAAGCGCCTGCACGATCACATCAACGACTCGAAGGAGCGTTTGGCCGCGCTCGCGGTTCAAGACGAGCTCACCGGGCTCTACAACTATCGCTACCTGCACACGCGTTTGCAGGAAGAGTTCAAGCGCGCCGAACGCTACCGCGAGCCGCTCTCGTGCGTGATGGTCGACGTCGACCATTTCAAGCGCATCAACGATCGCTTCGGGCACGACGCGGGCGACGAAGCGCTGCGCGAGCTCTCGGTGCGGCTGCGTCGAGCGGTCCGCGAGGTCGACGTGGTCGCGCGCTACGGCGGTGAAGAGTTCTTACTCGTGCTTCCGAGCACGAATTTCTCGGGCGCGCTAGCTGTGGCCGAGCGGGTTTGGCGCTCGGTGACGCAAGACGCATTCACGTTCGGCGGACAGGTCGAGCGCGTCAGCGTGTCGATCGGCGTCGCGGTGTACCCAAGCCGCGACATCAAGTCGAAAGACCAGCTGATCAAGGCGGCCGATCGCGCGCTCTACCAAGCCAAGCACGAAGGGCGCGATCGGATCTGCGTGTTCCAACATCAGGGCTACATCTACCGGCCCGATTCGCAGCGGCCCTGAGCTCCCGACGCCTCTCGGAACGCTTCACAGCCGCCGCTTGAGGACGAGCCCGAGTCGCAGCGCGGCGATGCACATCAGCGTGCTGCACGCGATTAGCGCATAGCCGCCCGACGCGAGGCGCAGCACGAGCTCCATGCCCTCGCGCGCGGCGAAACGCGCGGTCGCCTGCTCGGTCGCGCGGTAGGACCAGAGCAGCGCGACCAGCGGCACGATGCCGATGATGAACGCGGCGACGCGTGCGCCGCGCAGCGATCGCAGCGTGCGGCGCCGGGCGAGCAGCGCGAGCTGAGCGCTCGCAGCCGCCGCGATCAGCCACAGCTTGTGCGAGCCGAGCAGCGCGAGCTTGAGCATCGAGCCGCCCATCTGAACGGCCCCCTCGCTCGAGGCGAACGGCAGCGTCATGAAGGCGAGCAACGCGCCCAGCGCGCCCGCCGCCAAGAGCCCGCGGCCACCGGCGGGCGACCAGCGCGATAGCAGCGTGTCCTCTGTAATGGAGGGCGCCGTCCGCGGCAGCTCGCGGAAATCGACGAGCGGAAGATCGTGATCGGGGCAGACCGTTTCGGCCTCGAAAGCCTCACGACAGAACGGGCAGAAAAGCACACCGGACACGCGCCGCGATGCTCGCGCAGCGATGCCGCGCGCGCAACTCCGGGCTTCGCTCCGTTCACCCTCGGTTCGCGCTCGCGCCAGGGTGACGACGGCCCCGAGGGACGTGTAGAAGGGAGCGATGGATCAACCTCAGAGGCCGCGGGACCCGGATGCACTCGTGATCAAAGCCGACGATGAAATCGCAAAAGGTCGCTTCGCGAATCTCGCGCAAGTCGCGAGCAGCCAAGACTCGTTCGTGCTGGACTTCGCGTTCGTGCAGAGCAAGTCCGGGTGGCTCTTGTCGCGCATTCTGATGTCACCGCAGCACGCCAAACGTTTCAGCATGGCGCTGTCGGAAACGATCGCTAAGCACGAGGCACGGTTTGGAAAGATCGATGCCGGACCGACGCTTCAGTAGTCGGTAGAGAACCAGGACGCTATGATGGCGCCCGCAGAAATGAGACGTCGACCATGACTTACAGTGGCGCGAAAGCCGCGGCCGAGAGCCGCGAGCTGCTTGGGAGCGTTCTCGAAGCGCTCCAGCAAGACAAAGATGTTCCAGAGGACGTGCTCAGCGTGGCCTCGAACATCGCGCAGGCCGTCGGCGCGCTCTTCGAAGCCGAGCGAGCGTCGTCGGACGTGGACGGTCGAGTCAGCGTGAAGCACGCGATGGGCTCGCTGAGCCAGACGATGGCGTTGCTTCAAGAGGTGCGCAGCCAACACGCGGCGATCGACAACGCGACGCGCACGCTCGCTCAGGTGATGGGCAAGCTGTTCCCGCTCGCGCAGGTGACGTCGATGCGGCCGCCTCGTCCGAGCAGCCAACCTGCGGGCCCAGCGGTCAGCTCGATCCCGAGCGCAGCCGTGCCGGCAGAAGCCGCGGCGCCGCCTGCGCAAGCACCCGCGCCGGAATCGATCGTGCCGGGTGGCCGTGCAAACCTCGAAGCCAACATCGGCGCGACAACCGAATCGAATTTCTTCGTCGGGTTCTCCGGCGAGATCTCGGACGGCGGCGTCTTCGTTGCCACGTATGTCTCGCTGCCCGTCGGCGCGCGCGTCACCGTGCTCGTCACGTTGCCCGGCGGTTACGACCAACACATCCCTGGCACGGTGCGCTTCGTGCGCGACCCGATGGACATGGAGTCCGAGCCGGGCATCGGCGTGAAGTTCGATCGGCTCGGCGCCGAAGCACGCGAGCTGATCCTGCGCTTCATCCGTAAGCGCCCACCGCTCTTCTATGATGAGTGAGCGGTAGCGTTCAGAGACACGACCCGCGCTGAGCGTGAGTCGAAAATCTGACCGCGTGCCGAGCCCGCCGTATCGTGCGGGCATGTGGGTAGCAGCGGGCGCGCTCGAGCCAGTTCCATCGCATGCGGTCGTCGACGAGCCTACGGTCGCAGCCGTTTTACGCCGCTTGCTGACCGGCGATGCGCTGCGACCCGAGCTCGATGCGGCGTTCCTTCGGCTCGAGCGCAATCAGCCGGCGCTCGCCGAGCTGCTCGCAGGCGAGCTCGCGGAGATCGACAGCCCTTCCGGACAAGCGCTCGGCTACTTCCTGTTCCTGACCGTGTACTACGCGTTCGAGCAGCGCTTCGGATCGCGGCTCGTGAGCATCACGCATCGTCAGGTCGACGCCGCGCTCGAGCGGCTCCTCACTGACAGCGAGGTGCGCGAGGAATATGCGCCCGCGACGTGCAGCGAAGACGTGCTGGCGATCGGTCAGCCGGCGCTGATGCAGCTGATCGATCGCGAGATCGCGAAGACCGCCGACATGCAGGCGATGACGCCGCTGCTCGAGGCCTTGCTGGTCGAGCTGCTCGTGCTCTCCGAAGCCGTGATCCCGACCTGATTCGCGTTCGCTTTGGACGTGAGAGCGGCTTACGTCCTCGGAAAAATC
>JAYUYY010000511.1:0-5246 GCA_043752225.1 Sandaracinaceae bacterium
GCTCGGCACGATCAGCATCAGTCTCGATGCGGGCGAGCCGGGTACTGCACAAGGTACATGCACGCCGAGCGCGAGCGAGCCGATCCACATCTTGCGAACTGGCCGCACATGCATTTGCTCGGGCGCAGCATGTCGGTAACCGCGATGCGCCAAGGCGGCGGTATGGACACGCTGGTTGACGAAGCGTTCAGCTTCGAAGGTCAGGCGAGCTACGAGACGCCACTTACGCTGATGCCGGGCGATAGCATTCGCACGGTGTGCAACTACGAAAATACTACGTCAGGCCCGGTCGGCTTCGGCGAAGGCACTGGCGACGAGATGTGCTTTGCGTTCGTCTACGCGTATCCAGCGAACACGCTGGCGAGCAGCGGCGGTTTCGGCGGCCGCAACTTCTGCTTGGGGTTTTAGGACGCCGGTGGCCTTGAGACGCCGCGCAGCGCGCCGCCGTGCTCGGTCATCACGGTGTCGATGGTGCGCAGCATGTCGTCGATCGAGACCGGCTTGTAGAGCAGGCGCGTCGTCGGACGTGAAGCGAGCTCGCGAGCGCGCGGGGTCACGAGGCCGCCGCTGCAGAATACGAAGCGCGACTCCAGCTCCGGCGCGTGGATGCGCACGTCTTCGAAGAGCGCGACGCCGTCGAGCTCCGGCATCATCAGGTCGCATACGATCACATCGAAGCGCTTGTCGCGCTCGAGCACCGTCTGTGCGTCGCGGCCACCGTGCGCGATCACGACCTCGTGGTGCATGCCGAGAAGGTCGCCGTAGACAAGCGCGACCGAACGCTCGTCGTCGATCAAGAGCACGCGGCCGCGGGGTCGAATCGAAGGTTCACTGACCGCTTTGATCTCGATTTCGGGCAGGCTGAGCCCGGTTTCGAGCGGGATGCGCACGTCGAAGCGCGAGCCTTCACCGACGGTGCTCGTGCAGATGATCTCGCCGCGATGGCGCTTCACGATCTCGATCGCGATCGCGAGGCCGAGCCCCGTGCCGTGATCGCGCTTGGTGGTGAAGAACGGCTCGAACACGCGTTGGCGCACGCTCTCGGTCATGCCGCAGCCGTTGTCGATCACGCTCATGCAGATCTGATCGCCTTCGACGCGCCGCTCGACGAAGGTCGCGACGATGATGCGCTTGTCTTTCCGTTCGGTGCGCTCGAGCGCGTGGATCGCGTTGATCAGCAGGTTGGTCAGGACTTGCTCGATCTTGCCTTCATCGGCCGCGATCGTCGGTAAGGTCGCGAAGCGTCTCTCGAGCGTCGCGCCGTGGCGCAAGCTCGCGTAGACCAAGTTGCAGGTGCGCTCGGCGATGTCGTTGAGCTGCACGTGCTCGACGCGTGAACGCTCGAGCCGTGCGTACGCTTGCAGGTCGCGCACGACGGCGCGGATGCGCTCGAGCGCGTTGCGGTTGTCCTCGGTGAGGCGGATGCAATCGGCGAGCACGCTCTGGGGCAGCCGCCGCGTGCTCACGCCCTCGAGCAGATCGAGCAGCTTGGCGGTGTTGGCGATCGCGAGCGCTGCTGGGTTGGCGACTTCGTGCGCGACGCCGGCCGAAAGTTGGCCGACTGCTGCGAGCCGATCGGCGTGCGTCAGGCGTTGCTTGAGCGCGTTGCGTTCGCACGCGTAGCGCAACGCGCGCACGAGCGCGTCGGCGTCGTACTTGCCCTTGACCAGGTAGTCTTCGGCGCCTTCGCGCAGCATCTCGAGCGAGCGCTGCTCGTTGTCGTCCGCCGTGAGCACGACGATCGGCAAATCGCCCAGCAACGTGCGCGCTTGGCGCAGCGAAGCGATGCCGTTGCCATCCGGCAAAGAGAGATCGAGCAAGAGCGCGTCGAACGCCGAGGGATCGCGCGATGCGAGATCAGCCAGCGAGGTCACATGCTCGAGCTCGACCGCTACGCCTTTGTGCTCAACGAGTCTGTCCGCGAGCGTGGCGGCATCGATAGGATTATCTTCGACCAAGAGAACGCGCATCGACCGTTGCAGCGTACACCCATCGTCGTGGAGGTCGCGCTGCAGGGCCCAGGCATCGATGTAGGGCGATGAAGGGTTACAAGCCTGCGATCACCGCGGCTGCGAACTCGCGCGTGCCGAGCGGTCCGCCTAGATCGCCCGTCGTCTTACCGCTCTCGAGCGCGGCGTCGTACGCGCCCTTGATGCGGCGAGCGACTTCAGCGCAGCGCGCGTCGTTTCGTGTCGTCGCGAGGTGGTTGAGCATCATCGTCGCGCTCATCAACAGCGCGAGCGGGTTCGCGAGGTTCTTGCCCGCGATGTCGGGCGCCGAGCCGTGCACCGATTCGAACACGGCGGAGTCCGCGCCGATGTTTGCGCCGGGCGCGACACCGAGACCGCCGACCATGCCTGCGCACATGTCCGAGACCAAATCGCCGTAGAGGTTTTCACACAACAAGATGTCAAACGTCGTGGGGTCGCGGACCAGGCGCATGAGAGCGGCGTCGATGATCATCGAGTCGTAGGCGATGTTCGGGTAGCGCAAGCTGACCTTGTTGGCCTCCTCGAGGAACATGCCGTCGGTCTTCTTCATGATGTTGGCCTTGTGCAAGAACGTGATCTTCTTGCGGCCACGCGCGACGGCGTAGTTGAAGGCCCACTCGGCGATGCGAATGCACGCGGGACGCGTCGCGACCTTGAGCGAGACGACCGCGTCCTCGGTGATCACGTTCTCGATGCCGCTGTACAGGCCCTCGGTGTTCTCGCGCACGATCACGAGGTCGACGTTCTCGTATCGCGTCTTCACCGACGGCATGTTGCGCAGCGGGCGCACGGCTGCGTAGAGGTTGAGCGCTTTGCGCAGCGCGACGTTCACCGAGCTAAAGCCGCCGCCGATCGGCGTCGTGCACGGACCTTTGAGCGCGACCTTGTGCTCGCGGATCGCGTCGAGCGTGCTCGCGGGCAAGAGCTCCTTGTGGCCCTTGGTCAGCGCGGTCTCGCCGGCGACATGCTCGACGAACGCGACCGGCGCGCCGGCAGCTTTGAGCACGTCGCGCACGGCGGCGCTGACTTCGGGACCAATGCCGTCGCCTGGGATCAGCACGACCGTATGAATGCCTGACTCAGTCACGGGAACCTCCGCACGCGGGATCGAGATGCGCCAGCATCACAAAAGCCGGCGCGATAAACACCGGAATTGATCGCGGATGCACTGCTTGAAACGCAACGCGGTGGGATCCCGGCGACGGATACCGGTATCGCGGGTGAGCACCGGCTACTTGATGCAAACAGCGGATTGGCCCCGGTCGCCTTGATCGTCGCGCTCTTTGCAGTTGTAGCCGGCGCGGCAGTCCAGCTCGTCGAAGCAGTACTGCATGCAGATGCCGTCTTCGCGATCGATGCAGGCCGAGCCGCCGGGGCAGTCGTTGTGTGAGCGGCAGCGCAGCGTGCACATGCCATCGGGAAAGTCCCCGCCATGGACGCAGTACGACCCCGAGACGCAGTCGAGCAGGTCGATGCACGGTCCACCGACCAGCGGTCCGTATGGGCCCACGGCGTGTTCATCGGAGTCATCGCCGCACGCCGCTCCGAGCGTAAGCAGCGCCGCGCAAACCAGCGATCGGATTAAGCGTTCGAGCATGCGAGCGGTGTAGCGCGATTCCATCACTCCCCGCGAGTCCCGTGAAAAGAAGGGGAGAATGCTCGACAGCAACGAGTGAGCTTCGCTCACCTCGTGAAAGGAAGGCTCCCGTTGGGCTTTGCTCAATGGGAGGGAAAAACGGCGCACGTTTTCGCCATTAATAGAGTGAAGCGCGCGATCGGGGTGGATCGCGCGTCGGGTGAGAGGGAGCTTTGTGGGTCACTCGCCGGCGGTTCAGGGATCGCAGTCGAGGTAGACGTTCACGCCGGCTGGAGGTTTTGCGCCTGGTGTGAACGCGATGCGTGCGCGGGATGAAGTGGCGCATTCCAGAACGGTCTCGCTCGAGAAGTCGTCGTAGTAGAAGCCTTCGCCCATGCCGAGGTTGCCCATCGCATCGATCGGCACTTGAGCGACGCTGCAGAGCAGCCCGCCAGGTCCTGTGACGCGCATGGGCGAGCTCAAGAAGTCGAAGCCAGGATCACCGCACTGGGTCGGCGTCGAGGCTGGCCCCTCGTGTGGAAGCGGCAGCTGCCAGATGACCTCGCACGCGACTTGGCCGTTTGTTTTCTCGAGCGGCTCCGACAAGCACGAGGCATTGCCGAGTCTTGAAGCGATCTTTTGTGTGATCGCCGCGATCGTCGGGCCAAAGTCTTCCTCGCAGATCGAGCGCAGCACGCCGCTCTCGCCGAAGCCTTGGACGACCTGCGTGATGCGACGCGCCGGATACGCTTTGGTGTCTGAGCTCTCGCACGCGGGCACCAGGTTGTCGTCCATCGGGTCGTCGTTGGCGCGCGTGTCGATCACCTCTTGCATGTCGGGGCTCTCGAGCACGCCGTCATAGAAGGCGGTTGGATCGTCGGTGCCTGGACCCATGGCGACCAACGCTGGCGGCACGCCCGCGATCGCGGCAAACACGACGTCTTGTTCACGGCCTTCGCGCAGCGCGCGCAACCCGGCCACGTAGCGCGTGATGTCGTAGAGGTTGTTCGGTTCTTCGCTTGCGCTCTCGAAGTGGCAGCGCGTGTTGAGCCCTTGGCCAGCGCGCGGGTCGTCAGGCGGAAGCTCGTTTCCGGGGACCAGATGCGAGTTGCTCGAGTGCGAGCAATCGTCTTCGTCCGTGAGCAGCACGATCGCGAGCACGGAATCTTCGCGCAGGAAGCCGCTGTTGCTGCCGTTGCCGCCGCGCCCGCTCGCGCTGCTGCCACTTAAGTCCGGCAGGAACGCGACGCGCGAATCCTCTTCAGGCCACAGCGCTTTCAATGTCGACTCCAGCTGTTGCTCGAAGCCGCAGCCGCCCGTTCCGAGCGTCGCGACGCATGCGAGATCGGTTGCGAGCCGCGCCCTGTCACTCTCGTCGGCCGTGTACGTGAGGAACGGCGCATACATCCCATTGCAGCCCATGACCTCGGGGTTCGCGGTGCTCTGGAGCACGCCGTCGTCGCCGAGGCCTTCGCAGCCCGAAATGCTGGCGATTCCGACAAGGCCCATGTCGGTCGACACGACGCCGAGGTGAACGCTCTTGGCGCTGGCGAAATCCTCCACGCCATCGCCATCGAGATCGCCGGTGGTCAGCGTGTTCACGAACGCCGGAAACTGTGCGCGCAGCCGCTCCTGCTCCTCCTGCATCGAGCCCGAGTTGTCGACGACGAAGAGCACGT
>JAYUYY010000512.1:0-12728 GCA_043752225.1 Sandaracinaceae bacterium
ACCGCGCGCAAGCCCATCACGTCGGCCTGACAGACCATCAACGCGTGCAGCACGTTGCTGCGATGCGAGTACACGACGCCCTTGGGATTGCCCGTGGTACCGGACGTGTAACACATGCCCGCCGCGGCATTTTCGTCGACCTCGACCCACTCGATTTGATCGTCGACGCTCTCGATCAGCTCTTCGTAGCAAAGCGCGTTCGGCAGCGACGTCTTCGGCATGTGCGCGCGATCGGTGAGGATGATGTAGCCCTTCACCGTCGGTAAGTGCGCCGCGAGCTTCTCGACCAGCGGCACGAACGTGAGGTCCGTGAGCAGGTACTTATCCTCGGCGTGATTCGCGATGTAGATCAGCTGCTCGGGGAACAAGCGCGGGTTGAGCGTGTGGCACACCGCTCCAAGACCCATGATCCCGTACCAAGCCTCGACGTGGCGGTTGGTGTTCCACGCCAGCGTCGCGATCACGTCGCCCTCTCGCACGCCGAGCCCGCGCAGCGCCTTGGCGCATCGCTTCGCGCGCTTGTAAAGGTCTGCGTAGGTGTAGCGGTGGATGCCGCCTTCGACCGCGCGCGTGACGACCTCTTGATCCGCGTGATGGTTGTTCGCGTGCTCGATCACTTTGTGAACAAGCAACGGCCAATCTTGCATCAATCCCTGCATGGACGACCCTCTCCCGTAGGTCTCCCTCGGTACACCGAACGGCCTCCTGCGCGCAATCGCCGCGCGTCTGCGCACGCCGCAAAGCCGTCGAATTCAGGCGCCGAGGCTGCCATTTGAATTCAATTCAGGCTGCGGGCTGAACGCCGAACCAACCGGGCGTCAGTCGCCATTCCCATTGTCGAACAGCTCGCCGAGTGCCAGCACCCGCAGGTCGTTGACGTTGAGCGACGCGAGGTCGCGCGTGGTCAGCACGCCGTTCGCCCAGTGCGCCTGCGCCTCGGGCGAATTCTCGGCATACAGGTTGATGCTCTCCGAGAAGTCACCCACGTACGCGCCGTACTTCTGCAGCGCGATCATCACCGCGCGCGGCCCGGGATCGAGCCCCAGCGCGTCCACGTCGATGGACGGATCGAGCTGCACGCGCCCGCCGCACGGGATGCCGCGCGTCTTGATCGACTGATTGCCGATGCGCGCTTGCGCCGTGCTCGCCGGGTTCCTGTACAGCCCCGCGCGGACGTGCGGATACGCCATCGCCAACGCGTGCTCGATCGAGCCCGAGTCGATTTGCTCGCGCAGAATCAATCCGGCCGTGAGCCCGAAGCCGCACGCGCGCGGACCGTGCGAGGTGTACCAAGTCGGGTTGCCTTGCGCGGGCGGTCGATAGCCGGGCCCACTCAAGTCGAGCGTCGCGCCGAGCCCACAGGTCCACGTATCGCCCGAGCCTGTCACCCGGCCCATCGCCCACTCCGTGTTCGTCGAGCGATCGATGATTAAAAGATGGTGATCGGTGCCGGGGTCGGGCAGCGCGCCTTCGGGCCAAGGCACCATCGCGCTCGCCATCAAGCCGTCGTTGCCCGGAAAGCCAAAGCCGCCGAGCCTGCAGCGCACGAGCAGCCTGCGCGTGCTCGCATCCGCGTCGTAGCGCGGCACCGAGAAGCGCTCGATGTTGATGCCGAGCAGCGAGCCGAACCTCGAGCTGCCCGCGAGGTCCGCGATCATCGCGTCGCTCTCGGGATCGAGCTCGGGGTTCTGTTCGATCGGCGTGTTCCAAGGGCTGTCGTCGGCGAATGCTCGCCAAACGCCCGCGCCGCCCGTCCCGCTCGAGCCACTGGCTCCGCTCGCGCCGCCTGATGAACCACTGGCGCCGCCTGCACCCGCGCCCGAAGCACCGCTCACGCCGCTCGCGCCGCCTAGCGATGCAACTTGCGGCTCGACACCCTCGTCCCCACACCCGATCCCGATCCCGCTCCACAGCAAGAGCACTGCTACCAACGCGCGCTGGCCCAAGTCGACCTCCGTATGGGAGACATGCCTGAGCCGCAGCGCGGCTCACGCGCGTTGGTTGTAAGACCCTACGCGTGAGCCTGCCAAGAGACCTTCAGAGCTTGTGGTCGAGCATCTGCGCGAAATCGGCTTCGGTCTTGCGATAGGCAGCCGAGGCGCGCGCCAGCTTGTCGATCCGCGCCGTGACCTGGACGTAGTCATAGGCTTGCGTCGGGTCATCGAGATAGCTGCGCAGCGCGACCGCCGTGCCCTGAACGGCGCTCGCCGACTTGCGCAGGCGTTCGATCGCGGGCTCGACCTCCGAAGGCACTGGGAGCGTTGCCAGCGCGGTGCCCAACCCTGCGATTTTTGGCTCGCAGCTCTCGAGCGTGCGCGCGTAGCTCTTCTGAAAGCGCTCGGCAAAGCCTTCGATCGCGCCATGCAATCGCTCGCTCGAGCTCAGGGTCGATTCATGCGCGCCCGGCAACACGCATTTCAGATACCCATCGAGGTGCTCGCGACGCAGCTGCGTCACGACCGCGCCGGCCTGCGTGTACTTCTCTTCGCGATCGAGCCCCTTCATCGCGACCGCGCCGCCCGCGACCAGCACACCCACCATCGTCACGACGCCCAGCAGCTTGGCTCCCTTGCCGCGATTCATGATCGCGACTTCCTCTTCGATCGTGAGCCGATCGAGCTGAAGTGGTGCGAGTGAGTCTTGTTCGCGCGCCTCACGTTGCGCTTTCGTTTGCTTCGGTTCCATAGACATTCCCCGTGCTCGGCAAGCCGAGCAGTCGATCGCGAGCTCCCCTACAAGCTCTTGACCGAGAGTTAACTCCGCGTCTGAAAGGCCTTCTGCCGCCGTTGCAAGCGCAGCTCAAGGCGACGCGATGTAGGCATTTGAACAAAATGAAAGCGTGCGAAACGCGCACAGCAAATGCGCTTCACGCTCAGCGATTCATCGGGAATTTAGCTGTGCACGGCGCGCACAGCCGTGTGAGCAAAGCTGCGCTCGCGCGCAGGGTGAAGTCGCGCGACGGATCTGGAGCGCGCTCTCACACGCAGAAAACCACTATGCGAAGCGCACCGCGTACACCGGCGGCAAATGCTGCGAGATGGTTTTCCACTGCTCGCCCTCATCGACCGACAACATCGAGAGCCTCCTGATAATGCTTGCATGACATGGATCGCCGAGCGCTCTTGCACGGGATCCGAGAGCGTGCGGCGGTCGCGCAGCTACTCGCCGTCGATGAAGATCACGACGTGCTTGCGCACCTCGCCTTGATCATCGAGCACGTACGAGCGCAGCGCGGGGTAGACCGCGAACACCGTATCGAGCGCTTCGCGCAGCGTGCTCGCGCGCACCTCCATCGGCGGACACGCGACATGGCGCTGCGGGTTCTGCGTCAGCTCGACGCGCGGCATGCCGGGCATGCTACACCGCGGATCCGCGACCGATGCAGACCCCTTTGCGACTCGCAAGCAGCCACTCGGGGTACACGCTCCTCGCGCGGCTCATCGTGCTCAGTCTCGGTGGCGGACTGCTGGCATGTGGCTCGGACGCGGTGCAGCACGCGCTCGATACCGGCCGCGTCGACCAAGCGATCGCGGCGCAACGCGAGCCCGCGGAGCTGGAACGGATCGCATTGCACGTGTTGATCGCGGAAGCGCGAAGCGCGGACCTCGGCATCGCGCAGAGCGCATGGGCGGCGTTGCGCGGGCTCGGCGCTTGGGCCGACGACGCGTGGGCGGCGCTCGATCACGAGCCTTCGGATCACTTCACCGCGCTCACGCGCGCCCAGGTGCTCGCTGCACGCAGCGCGCTCGGAGATGCCGTCGCGCGGCGAGACTTGCGCGCGCAGCTAAGCTCGCCCGATCTCGAGATCGCGGCGCTCGCGATCGAAGCGCTCGATGGCGCTCGCGATGAGGAAAAGCTACGCGAGCTAGCGCGCTCGACCTCGGCCGACGTGCGTCGATCCGCGATCGCCAAGCTCCGCGATGCGCAACCAAGCACAGCGGAGACACGCCTTCTGCTGGAGGAAATCGCGCGCATCGATCCGATCGAAGGCGTGCGCGCGACCGCCCTGCGCGCGCTGATGCGCGTCGCGTTCGCCGAAGCCCAGCCGCACATCAGCGGCTTGCTGAACGGTCCGCCCAGCATGCTGAGCCTCGAGGTCGCGCAGGATGTGCTCGTGCGCGCGAGCAGCCAGCGCGAGCCTACGCTGCCGGATGCGCTCGTGCTGGCCGCGCGCGATCAGCTCGAAGCCGCGCTCGCAGGCAAGGAAAGCTCATTGCGAGCTCGGGCCAGCGCAGCGTTGCTCGCGTCGGCAGCATCAATTGACACCGCAGCGTTGCGCGATCGGATCGCAGCGCTGCTCACGACCGAGCGCGACCGTTCCATGCGGCTCCTGTTCGCGCTCGCGCTCGCGAGCGATGCACGTGGCATCGCAGCCTTGGAAACGCTCGCTCAAGGCAAAGACGTTCCGGGTGCTCAAGCTGCCGCCGCGCTCTCGACCCACCGCGATCCCGCGATCCGCACGCGCGCACGCGAGCGCTTGCGCGCGCTGCTCAAAAGCCCGCAGCCAGCCGTGCGCGCGACTGCAGCCCCTGCGCTGGCGAGCTCACTCGACATTCACACCGCCCGCTCCGCGCTGATCGATCCAAACGCACGCGTGCGCATCGCCACCGCCGCCGCCCTCATCCGCGCGCTCTCGCAGGCGCGGCAGCAGCGTTAACCGCGTGGAACTGACAAGCGTTGCAGAGCGTCGGCGCCCTCGTAGATCTGAGTCAGCTCGATGCCGACACCATGCCGCGAGCCGCGCTGCGCTCGCACCGTGCGTGTGACCACGCCTTGCGCGCGCACGCGTTGCGCACCGTTTGCGAACGCCAACAGCACATCCACACGATGTCCGTGCGGCATCGGCACCGCGGTTCGCAGGAAGACTCCGCCAAGACCGAGATCCGCCGCGAGCCCGTACACGGTCGTGTCGTCGCTCTCGATCCAACACTCGCAAGCGACAGCGTAGCGTTCATACCGGCGGCGCTCGTCGCGCGCGAGAGGCTCAGCTGTCGTGGAGAGGATCTGCATAGCTCACGCGCGCTGCCCCGAAGCGGCCCCCCGCTTCGGGGTCCGTGTGTAGACAGAGCCTGTGCGCCATGCAAGATGCGCGGCAAGAAACCGTCATAGCCGGCATGTGTCGTGGCCTGCGCGAGACTGCCCCTTTCGCACCAGCGCGCTCAGAACCGATGCAAAAACGTCGAGAAAAGCAGGGTTTGGTAGCGAGCGTGATCCTGCTTTGCGCGCTGGGCTGCTTCGGTCAAGAAAGCTCGCGCAACGAAGCCCAAGACCTGCTCGAGCGAATTGCGCGGCTCGATCCGACCGCGAATCTGGACACCCGCGACACCGCGTTGCGCGCGCTCGCGAGCTTCCCCGCCGCGAGCGCCGACTTGCGAGCGCTGCGCGATGCCTGCGTGTCAGCCCACCTCGGCTTGCTCGACGCCGAGCGCTCGCAAGCCGAGGTGCGCGTCACGCTCGATCAAGGCAAGCCGGCGCCCGAGGCCCTACCCGCCCTGCAGAGCAAGCTCGCCGGCGCGACCGCAGGCCTCGCCAAAGCGCGCACCGCGCTCGACGCCTGCGAGCAGAAGACGCGCGACGTCACACTGAAGTACCGGTAGCTCGCGAGACGCAACGCGCGCGATTGGAAGGTTTGGTGAGGTCGGCGGGTTTCACTCCGAAGCGACCTGTGGCAGGAGATGGAGGCATGTTGGGCTGTCGCCGTACTTCACGGATTTCGTTTACGAGCCGAGCGCTCTTGCTGGTAATCGCGATCATGGGCTGCGACGCCTCGGACGCGAAGCCCGAGGTCGCGGCGAGCCCGACCGAAGAACGCGACGCGGTGCTGAGCCAGACCGGAAAGCCCACGACCCCGCCGTTCGAGGTCAAGGGCGAGCTCGATGGGCTCTTGCTGGTGTGGTTCGACGAGCAAGGCCAGCACACCGCCGCGCGCGCGAGTGAGGTGCCCGAAGCACGCCGCGAGCACGTCCGGATCGATTCACTGGCGGTTGCACCCGACAAGCGGCTCGACGCCGATCACGTGTACGTCGCCGACCTGCGCAAAGCCCAAGGCGATGGCAGCTACGCAGTTCAGATCCGGAATCGCGATTGGCTCGACGCACACGTGCAGAGCCTTCAGCCCGCACCGAGCATCGCGGCGGGGGACGTCACCGTCTACATGGCGTCGTGGTGCGGCGCCTGCAAAGCGGCGACCGCGTACATGCGCTCGCGGGACGTGGCGTTCACCGAGAAAGACATCGAGAAGGATTCGACCGCCGCAGCCGAGATGCAGCAGAAGGCGCAGGCGGCCGGCAAGACCCCGCGCGGCGTACCGGTGATCGACTTCAAAGGCACGATCATGCTCGGCTACGATCAGGCGGCGCTGGCACAGCTGATCGACAAGCAAGGCAGCTGAGCGGGCTCGCTCGCGCGGCGTCGCTCACTGCGAGCCGCTTTGATCGTTCGCGAGCTGCTCGAAGCGCGCTGCATCCGCGGCGGTCAGCGGCGCGCGCACGAGCTTGCCGACCTCACTGGGGCCGCCCACCGAGCGCGCCCACGTCGCGAGCGACTGCATGCCCTCTTCGAACGTCACGCGCGGCTTGAGATCGAGCAGCGTCGAAGCGCGCAGGCAATCGAGCAACGCGTGACGCCCGCGACGCGCCACATCGACCGGCCACAGCCCATCGAGCTGGAGCGCAGCGCGCACGAAGGCTTGCGCCTGTTCGAGCGCATACACGGAGCGACGCGGTGCGGGCAACGCGAGCGCTTGCGACAGCTGCCCAAAAAACTCCGCGGCGGTCTGCGTCTCCGGGTCCGCGACGTGCAGCGCGAGGCCGCCGATCTTCGGCGCGTCGATCGCAGCGATCAGCGCATCGACCAGCAGATCGACGTGCGTGGTCGACAGCAGGTTATTGCCCGAGCCGAGCAAGCGGATTCCGCCCGCGAGCCCTTCTCTGCAGAGCACGGGCAAGTTGCGTCGCTCGCCCGCGCCCCACAACCAACCCGGGCGCAGCGCCGTCACTGTCAGCGCGCTCGAGGTCTTGTGCAGCGCGATTTCTTCGCCGAGCAGCTTGGCGCGCGCGACCGCTCCAAATGGCGGCTCGCCGAGCTGGGCTTCTTCTTTCCAGTGCAGCCGGTCGCCGCGCGTCAGCGTGACGTCGGCGCACGACATCAAGACGACCCTGCGTGCGCCTGCGCTGCGCGCCGCGTTCACGACGTTCTCGAAACCCGCGACGTGCACCCACGCGAGCGCTGCCGGAGCCGAACGCGCGTGATGGTCGCCGGCGCAGCAAAACACCAGCTCGGCGCCCTCGGCCGCGCGCGCGATCGCCGACGGATCGCCGAGCTCTCCCGTGCGAAAATCCACGCGCAAATCTGCGCGCAGATCCTGTCCCGTTTGGCTGTCGCGCGGCGCGTGCTCAGGTCGCACGAGCCCGGTTACGCGATGCCCGAGCGAGAGCAGGCGCGCGCTGAGCGCCGAGCCGACAAAG
Organism: Sandaracinaceae bacterium; assembly: GCA_043752225.1. Taxonomy (GTDB): domain Bacteria; phylum Myxococcota_A; class Polyangia; order Polyangiales; family JAFGIB01; genus JAYUYY01. Next base: position 7,467 of record JAYUYY010000512.1, read on the forward strand.
CCGTTCGCTCCGATGATCAACGCCTGCATGCGACGATGCCGTAGCACCGATGGGCTGCGGCTGAGAAGAAGACTACGATGATCCGATGCGCCTCTCCCGCGCGTTTCCGTGCGCGCTGCTGCTCCATGCTTTTGCCGCGCTCGCCCTCCTCACCGGATGCGGTGAGCCCTGCGTGGATGCGGACGGCGATGGCTACGGTGCGGGCTGCGCGGCTGGGCTCGACTGCGACGACACGCTGGCGACGCGCGCGCTCGATTGCGAAGACCCTTTGCCCGACTGTGAGCGCGATGAATTCACGCCCGGCTGTGCGTGCCGCGCGGGCACCCGCCGCGAGTGCTACGCAGGCCCCGAAGAGACCTTGGACGTCGCGGGCTGCCACTCCGGCTACCAACAGTGTCCAACTGGCAGTTGGGGCGCTTGCGAAGACGTCGTGCTGCCGATCGCAGAGCTGTGCAACGACGTCGATGACGATTGCGATGGTCGGAGCGATGAAGGCGTGCGCAGCCCGTGCGGCGAATGCGACGCCGAGTGCAAAGGTGGTGTGTGGGGCGAAGGCGAAGTGCCCTTCGTCGCGGGCGATGGTTTCGAGCTCGGGCCGCGCGGAGAGCTGATGCTCGCGCGGCATCCTTTGACGACCTCGAGCGTGTTCGTGCCCAACACCGGCGAAGGCACGGTGTCGGCGATCGATCCCGACTCGGCCATCGAGCGCGCGCGCTACCGCGTAAGCGATCCGCATCCGGAGCAGATCGCGGTCGATTACCAAGGCAACGCCTGGCTGCTCGACGGCTCGAGCACGCCGGCGAGGCTGTCGCAGATCGCAGGCGACGCTGCCTCCTGCATCGATCGCGCGGGCGACGGAATCGAGACCTCGAGCGGTCCGGACGACTTGCTCGCGCTCGGCGAAGACGACTGCGTGCTGCGCGAGCTCACGGTCGATGCCTACGAGGCCGCTGGCGCCGTAAGCGCGCTCGCGATCGGCGGCCAACGCGCACCCGATGAGGACGGCGCCCCGGTGCTCTGGATCGGCCTGCCGGACGACGAGGCGATGCTCGCGCTGCACGGCGTGACCGGCGAAGTGCTGGCGCGGGTCGAGACCCCGGGAGTGCACGCGCATGCGGCCGCGATCGATCCATGGGGCACGCTCTGGGTGCTCGATCGCTCGGGCAAGCTCGCAGCGATCGGTCCCGGCACCGATGCACCGAGCGTCGAGATCATCACGGCTCCGCTCGCCTGCTACGTGCTCGAGTCGCTCGCGATCGACGTGCGTGGCGTGCTCTCACTGACCGGCGGCGAGTGCGAGAGCATCGTCGTCTACGATCCGCTGCGAGACCACTGGAGCTACGTCAAGACGCCGGGTGTGCTCGATGCGCGCGGCGTCGCAGCGCTTTCGCTCGGCGATTCGACCCGCGAAAGCTCGGACAGCGAAAGCTGGGTCACGCACGCGGCCGGCCGCATCACGCGCATCGCGCACGACCCACTCGAGCTCAAGCAGACCTACTCGCTCACGGGCGAGGGCGTTCAGCCCTTCGACTCGGGTGCGGTGAGCGACGACGCGCTCGGCCGCTTGTGGATCGTGAGCAGCGCGGGCGGAAGCGATCAGCGCGGGTTGCTCACGCGCTTCGATGTCGACACAGGTCGTGTCAGCGCCCAGGTCACGCTCGGCTATCTGCCGCGCGCGCAGGGCGACTTCACCGGCCAGCATCGCTTCGCGACGATCGAGCCCGAAGGCGTCGCGAACTACGTGTTCGAGGGCTGCAATCAAGGCCGCGCGTCCGCGGATCCGGCGCAAGGCGGCGCTGCAACCCAATGGCTGGCGGTGCATGTCGCGGGCGTCGTGAGCGACGGCTCCGAGGTCAGCGTCGAAGCCCGTCATGCGCAGGAACGCGCCGAGCTGCGCGACGCCGACTTCGAGCTGCTCGGCACGCTGCCCGCGGACACATCTCCATTTGCGCTCGAGCTTGCCGCGGGCGGGCTCGTCGAGGTGCGGCTGACCGCGCGCTCGACGGACTATCTCGGCGGCCCGCGCATCACCCGCGTCGGCCTCGAGTGGCAGTGCCCGGGACCTGATTGAGCGCAACGCGTCTGCACCGCGAGCCCGCTCATGAACACCGCGCGCTGCAGGTCGCCCACCGCGATCGCGTGCAGCCGTTCGTTCTCGGCTGCGACGCGACCTTGGCGGACGAGTGTTGCGAGGGCTCAGGCGGCCGCATCCAAGACCGGTGCAGCGACACCGCTTTGAGTCGTGGCCGGCATCGCGCGTACCCGTTCGCGCAAGCGCGCAAGCAGCGCAGGGTCGGCGGTCAGCGCTTCACGCATCGCCTCGCGACCACACGCCAGGCTCTCGCCATCGAGCGCGTAGTACGCACCGCGCTTCTCCAGCACGCCTTGTGCGACGGCGATGTCGATCGTGTCGCTCACCGCGTCGATGCCGACGCCGTAGCGAATGTCGAACTCGGTCACCGCGAACGGCGGTGCGAGCTTGTTCTTGACCACTTTGACCTTCGTGCGATTGCCGACGATCTCATCGCCGACCTTGACCGCCCCGATGCGCCGGATGTCGAGCCGCACCGACGCGTAATACTTCAGCGCGTGACCACCGGTCGTGGTCTCAGGTGAGCCGAACATCACGCCGATCTTCATGCGCAGCTGGTTCACGAAGAAAATCGTGGTCTCCGTGCGATGCGTCACGCCCGTCAGCTTGCGCAGCGCTTGGCTCATCAAGCGCGCTTGCAAGCCCATGTGTTGATCGCCCATGTCGCCTTCGATCTCGGCTTTGGGCACGAGCGCCGCGACCGAGTCGACCACGATCAGGTCAACCGCGCCGCTGCGCACCAAGGTCTCGAGGATGTCGAGCGCCTGTTCTCCGTTATCGGGTTGGCTCACCAGCAACTGGTCGACATCCACACCGAGCGCCTTGGCGTAGTGCACATCGAGCGCGTGCTCGGCGTCGATGAACGCCGCAACGCCACCTGCGCGTTGCGCCTCCGCGATCGCATGAAGCGTGAGCGTGGTCTTTCCGCTGGCTTCCGGCCCGAAGATCTCGACGATGCGCCCGCGCGGATACCCTCCGCAGCCGAGCGCCTTGTCGAGCGACGGCGAGCCCGTCGGGATCACCGGCACATTATCGGTGACACGTTCGCCGAGCTTCATGATCGAGCCGGGGCCGTACTGCTTTTGAATGGCGCTCATCGCTTGCTGCGCCGCTTTGAGTTTCTCTTTGATGGACACGATTGCTCTCCTGTTTTCCAAACGTCGCGCCACGCGGCGAAGCCCGCGCGCGCCAACCTCCTCAACCGACGGCGGTCGTGGGCGCGTGCGTCGGCTCAGCGTCTGCGTCTCGCGCGTCGCTCGCCCCCACGGTCCCGTCTCGCCAAGCGGGCTCGCGTTCGAACGGCTCGCGTTCGAACGGCTCGCGATCGAGCAGCCGGTACTGCACCGCCTCGGCCACGTGCGCCACGCACACCGCATCGCTGCCCGCCAGATCCGCGATCGTGCGGCTGACCTTCAGCACTTTTCCGTACGCGCGCAGGCTCATCTCGAGCTGCGCCAGCGTGCGATGCAAGAGCTTGAGCGCCTTGGGCTCGAGTTCGGCGGCGAGCTCTTCGAGCGTCGGTTGGCCGAGCGCTGCACGCCGCGACGCGCGGTGTTCCTTGCGCCGCCGCGCCAACGTGACGCGCGCACGCACGACTTCGCTCGGCTCGCCAATGGGCAGGGTCTCGAGCTCGTGCACGGTCACCGCGGGCAGCGCGACATGCAGATCGAAGCGATCGAGCAGTGGACCCGACACGCGTCCGCGATAGCGCTGCACTTGCTCGAGCGAGCAGCGACAAACACGCCGCTTGTGCCCGCTGTACCCGCACGGACAAGGATTCATCGCCGACACGATCAGCGGCCGCGCCGGCATCACCACGCGATCGCGCGCACGCACTACGACCGCTTGCCCGCTCTCCATCGTCGGACGCAGCGACTCGAGCGCGCTGCGCCGAAACTCCGGCAGCTCATCGAGGAAGAGCACGCCGCGATGCGCGAGCGTGATCTCGCCGGGTCGAATCGGATCGCCACCGCCGATCAACGCGACCTCACTGCACGTGTGGTGCGGCGCGCGGAACGGCCGTTCGCAAAAGCTCGCCGCGCCAGGTCGAGGCGCGATGCCTGCAGAGCTCGCGATCGTCGCAAGCTCGAGCTGCTCTTCGCGTCCCGGCTCGGGCAAGAGCCCCGGCAGGCGCTGCGCGAGCATGCTCTTGCCGGTGCCCGGTGGCCCGATCATCAAGATGTCGTGCGCACCGGCGGCTGCGATCTCGAGCGCTCGCTTGGCCGCTTGCTGGCCGCGCACATCGCTCAAGCACGGCGTATGGCGGAGTGGCGCGCGATCGAGTGCGAGCGGTCCGGGCAGCTCATGGCCACCACCGAGAAACGCCACCGCCTCGGTGAGGTGCTCGGCGCAGCGCACGTCGAGCTCTGAGACCAGCTTCGCAAAGCCCGAGCCCGCGAGCGGGATCAGCGCTTCGGTGAGGCCGCGCTGGTGAGCACTCGAGAGCTGCGCGAGCAAGCCGCGCGCGGGCCGCAGCTGACCATCGAGCGAGAGCTCTCCGAGAATCAGCGTGCTCTCGAGGCGCAAAGGCGAACACAGCCCGCACTGCGCGAGCAACGCGATCGCGATCGGCAGATCGAAGCCCGAGCCGTGCTTGCGCACGTCGCCGGGCGCGAGGTTCACGACAAACTTCTGCTCCGGCAGCTTGAAGCCGCTATTGGACAGCGCCGCCTGCACGCGCACGCGGCTCTCACGCACCGCCGCTTCGGGCAGCCCGACGATGTCGATGCCGGGCAGCCCGCGCACGACGCTCACCTCGACGCGCACACCCACCGCGTCGATCCCGGAGAGCGAGCCGCATTGCACGACGCTTGTCATGCCGAGCTGCTGTTCACCCCGCATGCCCGACGCCGCTGCGTGTCGTTACGCGCGCTTACGCCTTGACCCGCGGCGCAACGCCGGCGCCCGCGCGGCGCCCGCCGATGCGTGCGCGCGCGCGTGCGTGCCCTTAACGTGAAAAGGCCGAGCACCCGTAAGCGCTCGGCCTCTCCATTTTTATGATTGCAGGGCTACTTGTTCTCGCCGCCGCAGGTCGGGTTCACGCAGTACGCGCGGCCAAGACCTTCATTGGCCGTCAAGCTCGCAGCCACCCTGCTCGGAGCTCGGTCATCGCAGACCCACGCGGCCGGGCAGTCGTAGTCGCTATTGCAGCTGAGCACGCAGACGTTCAG